>CAYNCW010000006.1:0-21673 GCA_964395635.1 uncultured Oscillospiraceae bacterium | reverse complement strand
CTCCTTCTGGATTTAATACAGTCCAATGTGTTCAAAGTATCACCCACCCTTATTGTTCTAGAAAAATAGTATACCATGGCTTTGCATAGAATGCAAAAATTTTAACAATCCATAGTATCTGTATGGGTAAATGGATGCTTAAAAAGGATTCAAATTTTGCATGATCACAAAATCTGAATCCTTGTATTAAGCTATACATCCAAGGGACTCTTTACCACAAAAACGCTAAATTATGATATATCTTATTTCTTATGTATTACCAAATCATCAAAACAACTGCAGTTAAAATTGCGATGGTAACAGCCGGTGGGTCGATATGGGTATCACAGTGGCTGTTAAATGTTTTGGTTGCAAAGTCGCCAACAATGGCAGCTAGTATACCAAACACACATCCAATCCACGGATTACAACCGGACATTACCGCAGCGGTAGCAGATACAATTGCAATATGGTGGGTGGTGGGAACACCAAATCCCATTTGGGCAAAAATTAAGGTTGTTGCCGCAATACCAAATGCCAAAACCGGAACGCCGGCAGGATCCAAACCTGCTGCCTGCATTACAGCCGCAGTACCGCCTGCAGCCAAACCAACCGAGCCACCTATCAAGACATTCACAGCAAGTTCTTTTCCAAGGCCTACGTAAGCTCTAGGAGCGGACTCGGTATACTTGCCGATAAGTCCTGTCTTACCAAACACAAAACGTACAATTATGCCGGATGTGAGAACGGTAAGGGCACCGGTATCGGTGGGAACACCCAAAACATTGGTAAATAGATAGAATATAGCCATGCCGATTGCACCAAAGATTCCACCTATCAGCAAAACTACAGGGTCACCCAGGCTAAATAAGGGGGTTAAAATAGAGATATTTTCATATTTCTTTTTGTTTGATGCAAATGCAGCAGCTGCAACACCGCCAGCAAAGGAAACATATGGTCCAAAATAGGCGCCAAAGGCAAAGCTACCGATTAAAACATCAGGAGCACCTGCCATTGCAGCAGAGCTACCTGCAATTGCTAGAACACCACACATAATAAATGCGGGAAGGGCACCTACAGATGCAGCGAATACACCGCCGCCAAATGCTGCAACGATAGAAAAAATACTCATAGCAAACAAACCCTCTCTCTCAAATAATGATTCTACAAAATAGGAATTAAATGAGACTCTTCTGGCTTACTGCCAGACTGGGATAGAGTATAGCAAAACCAGTGGCAAAGGGTACCCTCTTATGCACCTAAAGGCGGTTTTTCAAGCTACAAGGGCATTGCTTATTACAAGTATATTAACAAAAATCTGTGAAAATTTCAAGTTTTTTAATTATTTTATAACAAAAAGTTCCAAACTTTCTGGTTAATGGAGGGCAATACAGTTGATGCAACCAGCATTCCTTCTTCTTTTGCATTCCTGCCCCCTGCTTCCACCGCTGTTTTCACAGCTCCAATATCTCCTGTAAGTGTTACAAAGCTTTTTCCGCCTATGCCTATGCCTAAGCGAATTTCTATTAGGGCAATATCTGCTGCCTTTGCGGCATCATCTGCCCCCAGAATCGCTGCAGTCAGGGAAAAGTATTCCATCACCCCCACGGTATCCCGTTTTTCTATATCCTCCGTGGCCTGTATAGCCTGGATAACCTGTGGGTGGAGATTGGATATTCGCAAGCTATCCACTATAAAAGCTCCGCCTATCTCCCTACCGGAACGTAAAGCTGCATCCACCGCTCCAACATCACCGGCAATAAGAACAATATATTTGCCGGGACACACCGGCCGTGCCTGCAGCAGCTGAACCTGTGCGGCTTTCAGCATATTGTCTACTGTTTCTATCCCTTTCGCCACCGAATTTAATTCCAGCATTCCCAAAGTTTTTGCCATATTGCTACCTCCCCCTGCCAATAACAACTGTATCTGTCACCGATTCCACCACACCGTCAATACTGGCGTGAACCGGTGCCCCCAGTGATTCTGCAGGCAAATCCCCGATAATTTGACCAGCTGTTACCGTATCACCAACTGCCACAACTGCTTGACAAGGTGCGCCAACATGTTGCTTTAGGGGAATAGCAACTTGCTCCGGAAACAGTTGGGTGCAGTCTTCTGCTATGGCTTTATTATACCTATCCACGCCAGCCCGGATAGCCACACGATGTGCATCCACACCATGCCCGGCCAACAGTTCCCCGGATATATCTCTCAGCTGGGGGTTGGCTTTGGCCCCTGCCTCTCGCAAGGCCCCTTTTAGGGACAGGTTAATGCGGCGCGGTGAAAGCCCCATGGGACAGGAATACACCTCACACAGGCCACACTCGCTGCAAATCAAGGCATCAGAAACCATGGAATCCCCAAAGCCACTGTACGCCAGTGCTCGCATAACTCTGTGGGGCTGTAGACCATGGCCCAAACGGTACCTTGGGCAACCATCTGTACA
Organism: uncultured Oscillospiraceae bacterium; assembly: GCA_964395635.1. Classification (GTDB taxonomy): domain Bacteria; phylum Bacillota; class Clostridia; order Oscillospirales; family Ruminococcaceae; genus WRAV01. The sequence continues at coordinate 19,245 of CAYNCW010000006.1, read as the reverse complement.
TTGTCTGCACTGAATACAAACAGAGCGTGCCCGCCTGACCATAGCCTCTAAAGATAGGGATCGACTTTGAATGATGGGATGCTCCTTTGGAAACAGCAGCACACCGGAATCGGTCTTGGTAATAACCGCTTTTGCCTCATCCTCTTTTTTCACAAGTTTACCCATCATAGGGCCGCCCATTACCATGCGCAGATCCTCTCGTGTCGCTCCCCCTGACGCTTTAATCAGCATTGAGACCGGTGTACCCACCGGCACCTGGAAGATCTGGGGATGGGCAACCTCCCCGGCAACAGTAACATTACGCATTATGGCAGGCTTGCCTGCTGCTGCATCAGCCACCGCAATGGTTGTGGATACGCTCATCACAACACAGCCTACCTGTAGCGGAATACCACCGGGGGGAACGGTAAGCCCGGTAACCTCATGAACTGTAACATGCTCGTCTCCCGCTGGATAGATTGAGCGCAACAAGGAAAGGGTAATGGGTGCGTCAAGAGCTGCAATTGCCCTGCGCAGTGCCATCTGCTCCCTTGTATAGGTGCGTTTTAATGCAATGGTCAGTTTTTTTGCACCGGTCAGTCCACCTGCCAGCATAACTGCCTTTACAATTTTTTCCGCCTGGGTGCGCATCAAATACTGATCGGTTTTTAACAATGGTTCACATTCTGCGCCATTTACTATTAGCCATTCAACCCGGGCGTCCAGCTTTTTCCATGTGGGAAAACCGGCGCCCCCTCCGCCTACAATTCCGGCTTGCCGTACATCCTCAAGACTCAACCGGCTCATATTTTCACCTCTGCCTGGGGATATACCTTCCCCACTATTTTTTCCTATTATCGGCTACAAGCTGCACGAAACCTTTCCACCAAGTTGGTGCGCTCCCAGGGTAGATCCAAATCATCCCTACCAAAATGTCCATAAGCAGCAATTTGCTTATAGATGGGTTTACACATACCAAAGTTACGCACTATAGCAGCTGGCCGAAAATCGTATTGTGTTTCCAGCATATGTACCAGTTCCTCGTCAGATAGCTTACCGGTTCCATTGGTGTTCACATAAATGGACAAAGGACGTGCAACTCCGATTGCATACGCTATCTCAATGTTACATTGTGTGGCCAGGCCTGCTGCTACAATGTTTTTTGCAGCATGTCTTGCGGCGTAACAGGCTGTCCTATCTACCTTGCTTGGATCCTTGCCTGAAAAGGCACCTCCACCATGGCTGGCATAACCGCCGTAGGTATCCACAATAATTTTTCGCCCGGTAAGTCCAGAATCCCCCATTGGCCCACCAATGACAAAACGGCCGGTTGTGTTGACATAGTACTTGGTGTTCCTATCCAAAAGGTGTGCAGGAATTACAGGCAAAATCACCCTTTCAATCATATCCCTGCTGATACGGCTGTGACTGATACCGGGGTCATGTTGCGCAGCTATCAACACCGTATCCACCCGAACTGGTTTGCCATCAATATATTCCACCGTTACCTGGGATTTGCCATCAGGCCGAAGATAGTGCAGCTCTTTTTGCTTGCGCACCTGAGTTAAGCGCAGGCAGAGCTTGTGGGAAAGGCTAATGGGTAGCGGCATATACTCGGCGGTTTGATTACAGGCAAAGCCTATCATCATTCCCTGATCCCCTGCACCTTGCTCCAAGCCGTCAGATAAAAGCCCTTCCTTGGCTTCTAGGGATTCATCCACTCCCATACTGATGTCCGGGGACTGCCCATGTAATGATAGAAGCACAGCGCAGGTATTGGCATCAAACCCGTACTCCGACCGGTCATAGCCGATTTCCCTGATGGTGCTGCGGACGATTTGCTCGTAGTCCACCGCCGCTCTTGTGCGGAGTTCCCCCATAACATGCACAAGCCCGGTGGTTACAGTTACCTCACAGGCCACATGGGATTTGGGATCCTGTTCCAGCAATGCGTCCAATATCGCATCGGAAATCTGATCACAAACCTTATCCGGATGGCCTTCTGTCACCGATTCGGAGGTGAAAAACCTTCGCGCCATGCAAACCACCCTTTCTTATAGAATTATTTTTACCATTTGCCCATTTTTAATATCGGCAGCGTTGGCTTCGTCAATATCCAGATGTAGCTCGGTGTGAATTTCATCCCCCAGCCGAATCCGCACGTTGGTGAATACCACCCCTCGGTTTCCTTGGCTTTCCACCTTTACCAAATCCCCTTCTCGCAAACCAAGGCGTTGTGCATCCAAGGTTTGCATATGGATATGACGCCAAGCGGTCATAGCGCCGGTATGATTTAGCACTGTACCCTTTGGCCCAATAATGGTTAACAACGGCGAGGTTCCCAGCACGCCTGAATCCCGCAGAGGTGCATCAATTCCCAAAATGCTGCGATCAGAGGCCAAAAGCTCTATTTGGGTTGCACTGCGCAGCGGCCCCAACAGCCGAACTTTGGAGATGGCACCCTTTGGACCCGCTACCACAACCGTCTCCTGGGCGGCAAAAAATCCTTTTTGGGAAAGCTCCCTATACACCTTCATTTCATAACCAGGGCCAAACAGTATATCCATGTCCTCTCGGCAAAGGTGCACATGTCGGTTGGAAACACCAACCGGTATATAGAGCAGAGAGTCATCCTCTACCCCCATATCCACCGCCGAACCTGTAGCGCCCAGTACACTTTCCAAGGTTTTGCGCAGAATCATCTCTACCTCTTGTTGATTAAACAGCTCAGCCATATGTATCTCCTCTCATGGGAAATGAAACAATTTCTTAAGGAATGATGGTTGTGGTGCCTGCTGCCGCCGGAATACCCCGTTGTCGGAAGAGTTCGGCTAGTCTTTTCAGGTTGGCTTCGTATTCTGCACGGTTGGGTGGCTTCACCTCCCCCATAGGATAGGGGATGCCCAGTGCTTCGTATTTATCGGTACCCAAGGGGCGATAGGGTAATAGCTGGAACTGGCGTATATTGTTGTTCATCTCTCTGAGAATAAAATTGGCGGTGGCTTCCACGTTGGCTTCGCTGTCGTTGTAGCCTGGAACAACAGGATACCGCATCACAATGGCGATATTCTTGGATGCTAGGTATCTCAGATTCTCTAGTATCCTTTCGTTGCCCACACCAGTAAAGTTCTTGTGGGAGGCACTGTCTATATGTTTTAGGTCGGATATGAGCATATCCACATAGGGAAGCACCTGATCCAGCACTTCTTGACTACAGTGCAGCTCTGTCTCCAGACAGGTGTGGATACCCACCCGTTTGCATTCTTTAAGGATTTCTAAAGAAAATTGCCACTGAATCAACGGATCCCCGCCCGACAGGGTAACTCCACCTCGGGATCTGTCGTAGAAGAAGCGGTCGTCCCGAATCTTGCTCATCACCTCTGGGACAGTCATCACTTCTCCGAAAGTTTTCAGTGAATCATTGGGGCAAGACTTTGCGCATTTCAGGCAGCCCACGCATTTTTGCCGGTCAATAGAAGCTACCTTGTTGTCCACTACCTGCAGTGCTCCATTAGAACATGCTTTTACACACCAACCGCACTTATCTAGCCCGATACAGCTCTTGCCGTAAACGCCCACCTCTGGGTTGGGTTTAATGCTCTCTGGGTTGCTGCACCAAAGGCATTTTAGTGGGCAACCTTTCATAAAAACTTCGGTACGGATGCCAGGGCCGTCATGAACGGTAAACTTTTGAATGTTGATTACAGTTCCAGTCATTTGTACTCCTGTCATAGCAAATCAGTTCCTTTCGCAAAATTGATTCCTCGCACTCTGGGTCTTTTTGCCTGTACGAAGTTTTTCCCCTAGCCACTGTGGGTTATGCCGGTGTTTTTGCCAAAACCTTAGTTTGTTCCCCACCGGCGCCCATCCTCTGCCAACACGCCAAAGCGATACCGTGGGGGGTTGTGAGCAGCGGCATATCCGGGAGTTTTGTGGGAATGCCGATCTGCTGTTCTATTAACTTACAAAAACCTTGAAAGGCACAGCAACCGCCAACCAAATAGATTTCTGGAGGGGTATTGCCTGCCAGGCTTTTTTGAACAATAGATGCCACCTTTTCCATAACCGGCCGCACAATAACAAACAACTTTTTTTGTTGATGGCTATCTCGTTTACGCTGTTCTGCCTCTTCAATGGTTATCCCAAAATGTCCGGCCAGTACCAAATCAAACTGGAACCCACCAGTGGGTTCATCTGCAGAAAAAACAACTTTGCCATCTTGGAGATAGGAAATGCCGGTGGTGCCGCCACCTACATCCACAATGGCACCGTCCCCCACCCCCAAGGTGAGTGCCGCAGCTTCCGGTTCATCAATGATGCCCACCACTTCCAGGCCCGCTGCTTCCAATATATTGGTGGTTATGCGCACATTGCCTTGCTCGGTACATGGGGGTATCGCTGACATGGCATATTTTATTGGTACCTGTAACCGCTGTTCAAGAACCCTTAGATGCCGGTTGACAATTTCCACAGCACCTAGATAATCCACTATCATCCCTTCTCGGGTAACCTTAGCCGGGGTGATTTCCCCTGCTAGGGCTTTGCCGTTTGCCCCCACTATTACCGTAACCACATTTGCTGTTCCAATATCCACACCGGCGTATACAGGGCCTTTATGTGGTTGAATATGGTCAGTGTTCATTTTTTCTGCCAGCAGAGCAATTTCATGGTTGGTTTTTTCTAAAATATTCTCCATTTTGGTGTCTCCCGTTTATAAAAAGGCTAAAAATTATTTGGGATATTCGATACTATATGATATACTGTATATAATAACTCTGTTTTACTAAGTATCCACCACAACATTACGTAACCGAGGTGAAAGATGGCATGAAACTGATGGTGATAGACGGCAACCCCTTGGAAGGGCAAACCTACGACCATCTGATTTCCCATAAGTTAAAAGACACTTACCCTGAGGTACGCTATGTAGGCCAGGCGTATACCAGCACACAAGGGCTGGAGCTTGCCGGAAAACTTTCCCCCAATGTTATTATCTTAGACACCGATCTGCCCGGTGGAATGGACGCGTATACCTTACTTCAGGCTTTGCATGAGATTGTGCCCCATGCTGCAATTGTTGTGGTTACTTTGACTGAAAGCTTAGAATTTTTACAGAATGCGTTTCGTTACAATGTATTTGACTTTTACCTCAAGCCTATGGTTTTGGAAGAACTGACAGGTCTTCTTAATAAACTTAAAGATTCTGTGGCCTCCAGGTCCAATCCTCCTAAAGCAGATGCCCATCACAATAAATATTACCAGTTGGTACAACTGGTGCAATCTCCCCGAAATGTAGATACCCAGGCAGCATTGGATGCCTTTTGGGAGATGGTGGATATGGAGGGCCAGAGCGATATGGTCTCTATTCGCCTACACTGCATTGAGCTTGCCACCTCTATACTGCTGTTTCCTGCCGGCCGAAAAAACCAGCCCGCTGCTTTGTCGGTATCCTACAACCGGTTTATCAAGCAAATTTGCAGCTGCGAACAAACCTCCGAGATTCACGAGTGTCTAAATACCTTTGTGCACGATTGTTCCCGCACCTTAAATCAGTACATGCAGGATACTGGTAGCGAACAGATTGCCAAGGCAAAAAGACTGATAGACCGCTATATTCAGCAGGAAAAGTCGGTTACTCTTGAATCTATAGCCCACGAGGTGTACATAAGCCCGTATTACCTGAGTAGAATGTTTAAAAAAATCGAAGGCATCAACTTTGTGGAATACCTGCTCAATTGTAGGTTGGAACGGGCAAAACTTCTTCTCAGCACCACCAACGAAACCATTGTCACCATAGCATTGCGCTGTGGCTATAACGAAACCAATTCTTTCCGCCGGTTGTTTAAAAAGATGACCGGTGTCTCCCCTATGGAATACCGCAAAAGCAATGAACACCTAATGTCCCAGCTGGAGTAGCCCTTATTTGCCTGGCTTGGATGCCTCTTCCTGGCTGATTACTGCCTGCATAGCTGCTTTTACAGCTGCTATATCTCCAAAAAAAGCCATACTGCCCAAAGATTGGGGGCAGTTGCCCAGTATCTCTAAGGTAATAACCTCTCCTGCCTTTTGCCCTATATCGGCATAGTAATACAGGCTGGGGATGTTGGTTTGAAAGATTGCTACTGCTCCGTAATGGGTTTTATCCACACGTTCCCTGTTTTTGGGATTCATTTTGTTTTTTAGTAGCTCTATGGTATTTTGGGTTGGTCCATGTATTATTTGATAATTTAACATTACTGCTTCCACACCTTTCTCATACTATGTTTATTAAAGTCGTACACTGGTGATTGAAACCTTGTGCGGCTTTTTTTATATGTATATACCCCAAACAAAGCGTCCTGTTCAGGTAGTAAGCAGCCAAAGGAGCCTCCTTAATGCTGCGAATTTTCTTGGTTGGTGCACAGTCAGGCTGTGTAGTTTTGATTTATGCGGTAGAATACACGCTGGTATAGTATTTTGTTTGGAACAAACGAGGCATTTGCCTCGTTTGTTCCAAACAAGAAGCGTTTAGCCGATATGCGGCAAAATCTTTTCGGTATCGCTGTGTGGTCTGGGGATAACATGGATAGAGACAACCTCGCCCACCTTTTTGGCAGCTGCAGAACCTGCTTCGGTAGCTGCTTTCACTGCGCCGACATCGCCCCGAACCATAACAGTAATCAAACCAGAGCCAATTTTTTCGTATCCTGTAAGCTCAACATTGGCTGCTTTTGCCATTGCATCGGCAGCTTCAATCGCCGGGATAAGCCCTCTGGTTTCCACCATGCCCAAAGCTTCCTGTGTCATATATGTGTACCTCCTAATAAAGATAGTTGATTGATAGATCCTTTTCGCATGTACGGATAAATTTTAATCGGGAAAGGTTGGTTCTTTACTAAACAGTTCCGCGCAACCTACCTGCATTTCATCCACTATTCCCACAATGTTCATGTCCATGGGTTTGTTATCGTCGGTATCGGTATTGCGTGCGGAACTTCCCCGGACAATCAGCACAATTTCTCCAAGGCCGGCACCTACCGAATCCACTGCAACCTCTACCCGTTCCCGGGAATAAACGCCGCTGTGCAGCAGGCTGACAAGCAGCATCTTTTTTCCCACCAACCGCTCATCTTTTTTGGTGGCAACCACTGTTCCCACCACCTTGGCAATTAACATGTGCTCACTCTCCTAATTGACTGTAAAACGGTTTTACCGGTACTGAAGATGTATTCCTCGTTCTCTGGCAATATCTTTGGCCAATGGGGTAACCAGTGTTCCCCTATCTAGCCATAAAAAACTTCCCTTGAAACTACGCAGCACACCTGCATCCAGTATACGACCTGAAAATACAGGAATTTCGCTGCCTGTTGTAACCTTTGGAACAGACTCTGCCTTTTCGAGGCCAGTGCCGATTGGGACACCGGTTATAGCATCTGCCAACGCCTCTGCATCGACAAACCGTATACCAAAGCTGCGCAAGGTCTCCAGATGCTTTAACACCATCTCCTTGTAGGCTGCCGAAGCATTGCGGTAAATAGGGAGGTTGGGGTCACAAGCATCTTTTGCTGCGATAATCCGCTTACCTGCCAAAAGGCCCAGTCGAACAAAGTCTGTAACTGTATTGTCAGAAATTCCAGTAGCGATTTTTGCCACCGTGTTCATGGTTAAAGTCGGGAGAACAATCGTGCCGGTTTCTTCCACTACTTCCATAGGATTTTGATCCCTTCGCAGCGGCACACGGCCAGGAATAGATGGAAACTTACGTGTTCCGGATACAAACATGGCCTGTGCTTGGGGTGTCAGTACTGAGCGGATGACATACCCTTGTTTTTCCAGGCTACGCACCTGCCTTATTGCGGTAACCGCACCCGATTCTCCAGCACTAAATAGCGCCAATATGCATTTATCGTTGTCGGTTATCCCCAGCCTTTTCAGCACTTCCTCCACTATGGCCAGCAGATCCTCTGCGTCCAACATTTATCTCACCACCCCTAGGATTTGATGTGGTGAATACATTTGTCCTGAGGTTCTCCCTTTTTCCGTGGACATTTGGGATCGTGGCAAATATTGCAGGTGGATGTCTCTTTCTTCTTAAGCTCTACCTGTGGTTTTTGCTCAGGTTTTGCTTCTGACTTTGGTTTGGGGGTTGGCTCAGGCACAAGCTTTTGATCTGGTTTAGGTTCGGCCTTTGGCTCAGGCACAAGCTTTAGATCTGGCTTGAGTTCAGCCTTTGGCTCAGGCACAAGCTTTTGATCTGGCTTGGGTTCAGCCTTTGGCTCAGGCGCAGGCTTTTGCTCTGGTTTGGGTGCAGCATTTTGCTCAGATTCAAGCTTTTGCTCTAGTATGGGTTCCGGTTTTGGTTCCGGTTTTACCACAGCAGGTATTGCCGGATTTGCTGCATTTGTTGCTTTTTCCAATCCCACCGTTTCATCACTGAGCATTATCTTATCCAGGTTCTGAGAGGGTCTTGGGATTACAAGCTTACCAACCACCTTGCCAACATGTTGTGCGGCTGCAGTCCCGGCTTCTACCGCAGCTTTTACCGCACCCACATCTCCAGTGAGTTTTACGGCTACATAGCCACCGCCTTTTGCCAGTTCATATCCCAACAGGCGAACATTTGCCGACTTCACTGCTGTGTCGGCAAAGGCTATGGCTGCCGGGAGCCCTACCAGCTCTACTACCGCTACTGCTTCCAGTTTGACCACGGCTTTCCCTCCCCTCTACTTAATTGCGCTGCGCAGGCTGAGATCCTCCACCATAACGCACCGCTGTGGTCTTGTAAAGCTGCGAGGGGATGTTAGCCCTTCCCCGGTTGGCCCTGCTATACTCAGGGAGATAAACCCTTCGCCACCAAGACCAACCCCTGCATAAGAAGGCCCATTTTTTACCAAAATGGTTGTTTCAATGGCTTTGGCATATTTGGTGATATTGCGCACATCCCTGGAATGCATCATGGCGCTGTGGCGACGGCGACCCTCTACCTTAACGGCAAGCTCTATCCCCTCATCCACATTGCGTACACGAACAATAGGAAGCAGGGGCATTAGGTATTCGTCTATCACAGTTATGTGGTCTGCTGGCACTTCATAGATGATAATCATAATTTCAGGCCCCACATGAATGCCTAAGTCCCGCAAAATAACATCCGCATTCTTGCCTATGTATTTTCTGCTGGGTACGCCATTTTCGGTAACCATTTCTGTCATGCGGTCAATGGTAGCACGGTCTTTAATTAGATATGCACCGTTTGCCTGCATCTGGCCAATGAGCAGATCTGCCACACTGTCCACAACAAAACACTCTTTTTCGCCAATACATTGCAGACAGTTTTCAAAAGCGCATCCATCCACAATATCTTTGGCTGCTTTGGGAATATCCGCAGTTTCATCCACCAAAACAGGCGGATTGCCGGGGCCTGCACCAATTCCCTTTTTCCCAGACGACAGAATCTCCCGCACTACGCCAGGGCCGCCTGTTGCCAGAAGAAAATCGATCTGGGGGTGTTGCATAATTTGGGTTGCACTTTGCAGGGTTGCTTCCCGGGTGCAGACCACCAAATTTTTAGGGCCTCCATTGGCTTGGATAGCCTCGTTAATTAAGCGCATTGTCTCCAGCGTGGTGTTTTTGCCACCTGGATGAGGGCTGAGCACCGCTGCATTACCAGCTGCAATCATACAAATGGTATTGTGGATGGTGGTGCCAGCAGGTGCTGTTGAAGGCATAATGCAGCCTGCAACACCAAATGCACGGCGCTCGATTAAGGTCAAGCCATCGTCGCCAGAAAGCACCTCCGGCTCAACATCTTCCAAACCGGGTGTTTTGTTTATAGTTAAATTAATTTTGGCAATTTTGTGCTCGTACCGCCCCATCCCGGTTTCTTCCAACTCCATGGCTGCCAGCCGGTTGGTGTGAACCCGCATGGTATCGCGGATTGCATCGATTATCTTGCCCCTTTGCGCCAAAGTAAGCTTCATCAGCTGTTTTTGCGCTACTATTGCCGCAGCCACCGCTTCGTCCACCGTATCAAAAATACCGTCGCTACTGGCACAGGATTCCTTTTGGGGCATTCCTGCAAGGGCGCCGGTCACCTTTTCTACGATCATACTCACCAGATCGCTTTGGCACATATCAATATCCAATGATTGGCACATTTCACAACCTCCTTGCCGCATAGATATTCAGCTTCATAAAAAAGCACAGGCTCACAGGCAGGCAAAGCGCTTGCGGCTTATCCAAACTGGGAACAACGCCCCCTTTACCTGCGAGCCCACCCATCTCGTTATACAATATACGGGGTACCACCGCACTGGGGAGGCCCAGCCAGCGTGCCCAGAAGCTGAATGCCAATATCACGACCGGCCATGGCTGCTTGCTTAACAGCGCCGGAGTCGCCGGAGAACATAATCATAAACTCATTGGAGTGGCTGGTGTTTACACCAGGTGCCCCGTGCATAACCACATTGATATCGGCGGATTTAACAGCTGCATCTGCAACAACCATACCAATAGCTGCAGGGCAAACCGATAACAGCCCCCAGGCTTTGCCCAACTGGGCTCCCAGGTAGTTTGCTAGAACATGGCTGGCACGTGCAGTGTACTGGGCCTCTACGTGGCCTGCGTCGTTCATGTAAATGTCTCCGAAGAAACCGGGCAGTGTGGACAGGGAAATTTCCACTGCACGTTTTGCGTCGGAAACTTCATCAGCACCAAACACCAACAGACAACCATGTCCGCCGCCGCCTTTTGTATCCCGGGGCATTTGGAACATCAGTAGCTCGGTGTTGCTGGATTTTACAGCTTCGTCAGCTGCCATGGCCTGGGGGCCTGCACCTGTACGGGCACCGATAATACCCAATGAGCGGTATTTTTTGTCAATACCCAGCTTCTCATGGATGCTGCTATCTACATTGGGGATAACAAGGCCGATGGTATCGCCGATAGCTGTACCTACAAATTCTGTAAGATTACAAGTAGCACTGTCCAAGCCGCATGGGCCGGAGGTAGGAGCGCCGCCTTTAGACTTTTCAATCTCGTTCATAATTGCTTTAACAATATCAGTTTTGTCCATGTAAATGCCTCCTGTTCCATAATTTGAACCTAATAACAATATGAATTATGACAAAGTGGAAACGCCTTATTTGGGTAGCAGCCTCTCCACATCCTCATGGGGGCGGGGAATAACATGAACCGATACCACTTCGCCCACAGCTTGTGCAGCCATAGCGCCTGCATCGGTAGCGGCTTTTACTGCCCCAACATCACCCCGCACCATTACTGTAATGAGGCCGTAGCCGATTTTTTCATATCCAATCATCTGCACATTGGCGGATTTTGTCATGGCATCGGCTGCCTCAATAGCTCCGATTAAACCTCTGGTTTCCACCATACCCAGTGCTTCTCTGGACATATAGTTGCCTCCTTTCAAAACTTATGGTGGTGGGAACAGAACACTGCTCTGTTCCCACCGTGAAAGGAACGGTAGATTCCTCTAAAACTATTAATCAAACGAATCGTAGGAGTTTCTACCGATAAGGTCATCCTGGAGCTCTTTGCTAAGGCGCACAAAATATGCACTGTATCCTGCAACACGCACCAACAATCCTGCATATTTTTCCGGATCCTTCTGAGCTTCTTTTAATGTTGTGGTGTTGATAATGTTGAACTGGATGTGCTGACCCTTACGCGCAAAGTAAGCATCCACATAGTGGATCATGTTGTCTCTGCCGGTATCACCGGATACACAAGCAGGGGTAAAGCGAACATTGGTCAGTGTGCCATTACCGGCGTTGAGGTGATCGATCTTTGCAGCAGATTTAGCCATGGCGGTTGGGCCTTTGGTGTCGTGGCATCCAACAACGGTATGTACTGGACCAAGGCAGTTGGAAACTGCTTCACCAGCCAGACGTCCGTCAGGAGTAGCGCCTTGTACCATACCGATACCAACGTTGGCAGATACGCTGTAAACGCCGGGCAGATATTTGCCGCCGCGGACATTCTGATGTTTGAGAACGTTCTGGCAGTAAACGTCGGTTCCCCAACGGGCAAAGTCATCGGCGTAGTCGTCGTCGTTGCCGAAGTGGTGAACCTTATCGCTGTTAACCAGAGCGTAGAGAGCTTCATAGCCCTTCCAGTTGTTGCGCAGGGCATCCAGCATTTCCTTACCGGTTACACGGCGCTCTTCAAAGATAAGCTGTTGCAGAGTGGCCATACAGTCGGCAACTGTACCGGTACCAACGCCCTGAGGACCGGTATGGTTGTAGATAGCGCCGCCTTCGCTGCAATCCAGACCTTTTTCAATACAGCCTTGCATCATGGTGGAGAGGTAGGTAACGGGCTTCAGACGGGCATGTATCATCTCAATGGCGTTAACAAATGCAACCATTCTGTCAACCCAGTATTCCATCTGAATTTCATAGGCTTTTTTCACATCTTCGATGCTGGTGTAATTCTCCAAGCTTCCAGTTCTTGGTCCAAGGCTACCGCCTACACCTGCGCAACGGTTATACCGCATACACTGTGGTCCACAGTCGATGCAGCGACCGTCGTTGATAGCAAGCTCGAACACCTTTGGCATACTGAAGTAGGAGGCATCGTGTGCACCGTACTCCTTACCGGCGGCGTCGATTTCCACACAACCAACCATCGAGTAGTTACGGGCATCTTCCAATGTTCTGCCAGCCACCATAGCGGCAGGAATAATAGCTTCATCATTGAAAATCTTAGGCTGACCGGTACCAACACGGATGGAGTTCACAACTTTAACCTTGTATTCCCAAGGAGAGTTGACACCCCATCTAACTGCAAACCATGGGTCTGGCAGCAGAGTATGTACATGGGCCTCGATAGCCATAAAGGACAGGTCGTTGGTAGCATCGTTGCCGTCCTTGTCACATCCGCCAACAAGCAGCAGAGTTCCGGCGATACCAACCTCGGAGTTGAGGATTGCCGACATTTCATCACGGACCTTGGTCATTTCATAGATTTTAATGTAGAAGTTTTCTATGAGCTCGCAAGCTTCTCTCTTGGTGATGCGGCCTTCTTCCATATCCTTTTTATAGAAGGGGAAGAACAACTGGTCAAAGCGGCCATAGGAGATGGAGTGACCATTGGACTCGATGAGGACGATAGCGGTTGCCAGATGATAAAGCTGCATAGCTTCCCAATAGGTTCTGGGTGGATTTTCGGATACCCAGTCACAGTTGGAGGCTATGGTTTCCAGCTCAGCTTTACGCTTGCTGTCGGATTCTTTTGCAGCCATTTCTCTAGCAAGCTTGGCGTATCTCTTAAAGTAGATGCCTGCGGCTTCTAAAGTAATTAACTGTGCGGTGTAGAACTCTCTCTTTTTAATGCCGTCAGGAGCAGCAATATCCACTTCCTGAAGCTTTTCAACAATGTGCTTTTTGATTCCGCAGTAGCCTTTTTTAAACAGGGTTTCGTAGTCAGGAATCAAATGGCCGATACCGCAGTAGAGGTACAGGTTGGGATGGAATACAGGACGACCGCCGGCAGAAGAACCTTTGATTTCATTTTCGGTCAGCATATCCACTACTACGTCTTTGATGTTTTTGCCTTCCCAATAATCGCCGATGGAGAGCAGGTTTTGTTTCACTGCATCGGTAATCTGGAAGTTGTCGGTGGTTCTTTGATCCCAAGGAGATTCACGAAGTTCGCGAACAATCCAGTCATAGGAGAACTCTGGGAAGATTGGCGCGTTTCTGCTGGGAGCAGCAATTTCACCAGCAATCAGTTCATCTGGATAAATGTTGATGGTGACATTCTCAAGGATGTACTTAAGAATTTTCGCATTTTTAATGACCAAAGAGCCACCCAGCTTTTTGTGCGCTTCGGTATACAGCATGGCACGCTCGTCATCCACACGTTGTTTTACCGAGTGTACGCGATGAAGAATGCGGTTGATGCGGGGAAAGGGAGAAGGTTCTGCTTTGCCGCTGAAGTCCATCATTGTGTACTCCATGTCGAACGGCTCGATACCTCCGGTACCAAATGCATCTTGTCCGGAAGCCGAATAGTTCGATGGTGTGCGAGAGCCTTCCTGGTTGGAAAGTTGGCTTACTACCTGACTTACCAATTCTTCGATTTGCTTTGCTGTCATCTGCATAATGCGCTCTCCTTTTCTCATTTTCTTTGTTTTACCCCGTGCATGTGTATAATTTTAGTGCGTTTTGTACAACTGCATTCTACCTTATTGTAAAGATTTTGTCGTGGTTTATCATTGTCCTCTGCCGTGCATTTGTTGCACAGTGCCTGTGGGGTTGATTATGGACATATCCTATATTGCCAAGCACCTATCTGATATTGCGTAGTTTGCATCTCACCCTTGGTTTTTGTTGCTATTTCGACAAAAAATTACAAATTTATTGGCGTTATGCATAGAATATTTTTTACAAAGGGCTTGTTTTATATGTTATAATAATAACAACGAGAAAGGAGTGATTGCGTTGGCTTCTAAGATTATCCTTTTGAAGGATTTGGTTCCCCTGGAGGTATTGGAAAACATCCTTACAAGCTTTTCCCAGGCAACCGGGCTGGTCACTCTTGTTACCGACTACCAAGGTCGCCCCATTACAACCATCCAGCGGTTTAACTGCTTTTGCCGCAAGGTGCGGAAGATACCGGAATTGGACCGTCTGTGCATACGGTCGGATGCCAGTGCAGGATTGGAATCTGCCAGTCGTGAGCGCCCTTTGGTTTACCAGTGCTATGCTGGTATGGTGGATGTTTCTGTGCCTATCATTATCGATGGACACTATCTTGGCTCTATTTTTACCGGGCAGGTGCTTCTCCATGAGGAGGACATGAAAAAAATCGGAAAATTATCGGTGCAGTTTGATGTGGATATGGCCAATTACCCTGAGATTGCAAAAAATATGGAGGAGTATCTGGTGCAGCATCCCAGAATTTCTTTGCGCCAGCTTCAATCCTATGTTGCGCTACTCCACACCATTGCAAACTACATCGCAGATATAGGATACAAAAATCTAATGCAGGAAGAACTCAGCCAACACCGAATGCGCCTTTTGGACGAAGAGAAGAACACTGCAATAATGAAAGAAAATATAGCAAAGCTGGAATTAAGTATTACCCAATCTCGAATCAACCCCTCGTTTTTGCTCAATGCCTTCAATTCTATACACCGGCAGGCAGTTTTGGAAAATGCGGATAAAACCTCCGAACTTATACTCTCTTTAACCTCCCTACTGCGCCGCAGTACCCGGCAAAGAGAGGCCTTTACCACCATCGAAGACGAGCTGAATTACATAGACAACTTTATTACACTGAAAAACGTATCCACCCACTCCAAAATTCATCTTGTTAAAAACACAGACCCCTCCTGTTTGGACTGCTACCTACCATTTTTTGCCCTGCAGCCCCTTATTGAAAATGTGTTTATGCATCATTTTACAGGAGAAGGTGATTATCAGCTGGACATTGAAATTAAACGACATTTAAGTTTTGTGACTATTAATGTATCCAATACCAATCTGTACTTCGAGCCCCGGGTGTTGGAAAGCATCTTACATATGCAGCGCACAGTAGACAGTGCTGTTAAGGTAGCTTCTCTCAGTCTGCAAAATGTAGTGCGTATATTGGAGCAGTACTATGGGGATTCATTTAAATGGAGTATGCAAAGCACCCAGAAAAGTGGTACCATGATTGGGCTCACTATCCCCTACACCCCCACCAATGCTTCATCCGAATACCTCCCTTTTTCCAGTGCACTATGATGAGGATACAAAAAAGCCCTTTTTCTTACCGATGTTTGTCAGGTAAGAAAAAGGGCTTTTTGCGTAACTATTATTATATTTTCAGCGCTGCACGTTTTTCCAAGATTACCGACTCTAGCAGTTCAGCTGAACACACAGGATCTCCCTCTATCATTAGCCGGCCTCCAGTAATTGCAGGCATTTGATTAAGCAGCACATCACATACAAGGTTGCTGCCTGTGACAAAGGGTGCAGAACCCAAATGCAGGGTAAGACCCAATGCCAACGCAAATGCGCCATCTGCCAGGGCCTGCTCTTCCAGCCATTGGGGGGCTGACACAACCAAAGGCAGTTGAGGAATATCTGCACCTAAGGCACTAGCAATCTCCGCGCTAATCATTTCCAACCGCCCTATCCCAAGACATGCACCAAAATTAAGAACTGGGGGTATCCCTAGCTGTTCACAAACTGCTCTCAGCTTTGGCCCTGCCAGAGCGGCTGCGTTTGGGCTCATTAGGCCACAGTTTTCAAGGCCACCGCTGGTGCATCCAGCAGATAGCACCAAAATATCCTTGGCTATCAGTTGCTTAGTCATTTCTACAGTAAACACATCGTGCCCCATCGTGCGCAGATTGGAACAACCAACCACACCGGCTAGCCCCTTGATAGCACCGGATACAATAAGATTAATCAGCGGTTGCCAACTGCCACCCAAAAACTCTTTCAGTGTATACTGGGTAAGCCCTGCCAGGGTGGTGGTGTTACCGTGATGGGCCATAGGATTGATGCGTGGGTCAGGGTTGGGCAAACCGCTGGACTTTAGCGCGGCTTGCACAATAGCCGCTGTCTGTGTATCTGCCATATATTCCCGCATTTTGGTAAGCTTTTCCCCGCATGACCGCTCAAGGTCAGCTATTTGCAAATACGCAGCCTGGTTTTTAAACCTTTCGGCAGCCTTGTTTGCTATTTCTTTTGAAATGGTAATGCCAGCGGCATCACTATAAGCCAGCATGGTTGCGTGGGCGTTTTTGGCCACTTCATCTATGCATATCTGCGCTATGCCCATCTCTTGGCACAAACTGTCCACACCAGGCAATGTGCAGTTAAACTCGGTGAGCACCATGTCGATACAGCCGGTAGCCAGTATGGCTTCGGTGGTAAAATTGTTACCTGCCTGTCCACAAAATGCTGACTGGCCACAGCCACAGCGCAGCTGCAGTTCTTGCCCCACACAGGTGGATCCCACTAAACGAATTCCAGTAGCCCCTGCACTGCGCGCTATCTGCTCAGCTTCTGAAGATCGTAAAAACTCTTCTATCTGGGTATATAAGGACACTTGGTGGCCAATAACTAAAATATTGATGCAGCCAGGCTCTATTACACCAAATCCCACAGGTACTGTCTGAATTTGGGGCTCTCCGTAAAGGATATCCCCCACTAAGCTGGTGAGCAACAAACCGAACGTCCCTGTGGAGATACCCAACCTTAAGCTGTGGAACAGCATGTTCACTGGGTCATTGCTTAAATTGGTAGAGGTTTTCACCAAAGCGTCGAACACTTCGCTTTTTGACCCGCCTGGCAAAATTCCCAGCTTGGCCCACAGCTCCAGACGAGCCGGATGGGATAGCTTCTGCACAAGGTGCATCTTTTCGCTGGAAGGCCGGTGTAAATCCTTAAGTATTTCTTGGGCAACCAGCAGCGCTTTTTTGTGTATATCACTCTGTTGTATATCTAGGCTTTCTGCTAACCTATTTAAGGTTGCCTTTCCGGGTATTGGCCCTTGCCTTCTTGCCACATCCTTCAAACTTTGAGCTGCATTCTCTGCAAGGTGTATGTAGCAAGCAGAACCTGCCGCTACCGAACGCAGAAAGCTTCTGGACACCATAACATCAGCGTCAGCTCCACATACTCCCTTTGGGGAATCCGGAGTGATTCTACATGGGCCATTAGAGCACAGCTTACAGCAAACCCCCTGTAATCCAAACCCACACTTTTTTTCTTGTCTTGGCATTCTGTGATGCGCTGTTTCACTTTCTTGTGCGGAGAGAAACTGTTCCAGCACCGTATCGGCGCTACGACATATGGTCTTGCATTGCTGTTCGCTCATATATCCTTACCTCCACTATATACATTTGTAAATAGTGTACAATTTATTGCGATACGGCACAACATTTCTATTTGTCAAGATACAATCTTTTATTGATAGCCTGTTTCCCTACCATTTTTTAAACATCCGGCAGCAAACAATCTTTGTTGAGCCGTAAAAGTGCAGCAACAAGAAATACCCGCTTATCTTTTTTAGGAATAAGAATAACAACATTTAAATTTGGAATATTGATCCAGAAACTTATAAAACAAAATTACTGCACTACTATTAAAATGGCTGATATTTAAAGCATATTATCTTATTCGCTAGTATCCGACAAAATACATGTTCAATAAAAGTAAAAATACTTTTTGTTAGAAAATTAAAAAAAATAAAAATAATCTATTGACAAATCATCGCGAATCCTGTATAGTATCTTTTGTTGCCACCGACGACAAGCAAAACGAAAAAAACAGATTGCAGCAAAGAAAGAATTAAGTACGAGCCACTAGCTCAGTTGGCAGAGCATTTGACTTTTAATCAAAGGGTCCGGGGTTCGAATCCCCGGTGGCTCACCAGAACATTTTAAATCCAAACACATCCTTTATATTTATTAACGGCGTTTTTGGATGCATATTTAGCAGAGATGAATCTCTGCTTTTTTTGCGTTTATAATTATATAAGTTTCGTCCTTTCAATGATAAAAAAAGAACTCCCGACATGAACAGTACCCCAAAAGTTAGACAGTATGGTATACTGAATAACGAATGGGGTGTTTTTGTACCAAACGGAATACCGAAAAAATAAGCAAACCAACCCTCGCCGCCTCCGTCAGACAGCGCGTAGGTAATCAAATATCTGCCGTCTTTTGATGCTGTGACTGCACACTCGGGCAATTTGCTCCAATAGCCCTCAAGGTAACACTGTTAATAAGAATCAACCTGGGATAGAATGGGAAGGAATTGACAGTCGGGTGCTTATATCAAATCCTTCTCCAGCAAAAGACCAGTTTTTAATGGAATTTACCAACATAAACACTGTTCCAGATAAATGGTTAAAACATTTGAAATTTGCCTAATTAAAATAGGACTACCATCATGTTAATACCCCTGATTTACAGCGAGTAATAGATGCTGTTTATGAAGAATTATGGAGATAATGCCTATAAAAAAAATAATGAACATGATTGGCACCACATACTTTGTTAAAGCTGCGGTAGTTGTAGAAATGATTGTTTTTACGAGTATATGCGTTCTAAAACTAAGGGCAGTCACCACTACCAGTGATGGTTGGATTCCGTCATCCGCAATGCAAAGAGTCGGGCTATTTTTGTTTTTACTTTATCTTGAGTGTGCGAGGTAAGGTCTCGATGAGCTATCTCTCTTGACTGATGTCTTGTCTAATTTTGTGATTACCGTTGATTTTGTGTGCGTTCGTAGGACTCTTGACTCGATGCGCGCTCTCTCTTGCCTG
>CAYNCW010000005.1:0-22101 GCA_964395635.1 uncultured Oscillospiraceae bacterium | reverse complement strand
CTCGTAATGAGCAGGTCGCCCGTTCGAATCGGGTCAGTAGCTCCAAGAAAGTTAGGTCAAAATGGATGTAAGTTCTTCATCTGTTTTGGCCTAATTATGTATGTCATGCTTGTCTAAAGGTATTTATATTTTTTGCAGTATGGGATATGAATTTATGATTTCAATAATAGGTGCGGCACTATTTTTAGTCATCGTAATTATGACAATTCTTGTTGCTTGCGGTTTACCCTTGGGAGAGTTCACAATGGGCGGGCAACATAAGATTTTGCCAAATAAGTTGCGAATTATGGCAATGGCATCAGTGGTGATTCAGGTTTTTGCTATCATAATTATCTTACAAACTGGCGGTTTTATATCATTATGGTTTTCACCTGTCATAACCAAATATATTTGCTACTTCTTTGCTGCTTATCTAACTTTGAACAGCTTTTAAACTTAAGTTCAAAAAGCAAGAAAGAAAAATATGTCATGACCCCTCTTTCTGTTGTTGCAGCAATTTGCTTTCTGATAACTGCGATTCAAATGCAATAGAGAGTATGAAAATACTCTTATGAGCATCTATTTTGACCTAATAAACAAGAGGATTAGGTCAAAACAGCTGTATGCAGCATCTTTTTATTCAAAATTTATTATACTACACTGAAGAATGGGAGTTATACCTATGATTGCTATGCAGTATAAAATTGTTCTGCCAAGCGACTATAACATGGAAATACTCCGTGAGCGGGTTCGGAACAATGGGTTTAAGACAAATGGCTTTGATGACTTAGTATTCAAATGCTATTTAATCCAGGAAAAAGGGTTAGATTGTTTTGAAAATACCTATGCCCCTTTGTATCTATGGAAAGATAGCAATGGCATGAACAAATTTTTATTTGATGGTTATTATGATAACATAATCGGCTCTTTTGGTTGGCAAAATGTTTGCATTGGGATACCGCTTTTATTGGAACAAACCGATGCTTTTGGTAAATCTAACTATGTAATCGAGGCCAAACATGAAATTTCACCTGCTGCAACCCTAATGGATATTAAAAAAGGTATCTTGGATTTTCCAGTGCAGCACAAAAATCTCACCTGTAAGCTGTGTATGTACAATCCAGACAAATGGCAGTATAGCGTGTTTAGTTTTTATGAGCAGCGCCCTGATACCAACGCAAATATATATCAAATTTTGCATATCTCACAGTAAGCTTGTACTCACAAGGAACCCTTTGAACTGCTTATTTCACCTAGAGAGATGAAAAAAACAGTAAACCACACTGTAAGAGGGCAATATTCGCAAAATCCAATGAGGAACATAGCGGTGAGGAACTTCTGGAAACCTTTTGGGAGAAAAAAGGTTTCTAATACTATGATATAAGGCTTGCTGGATACCCCCAAAAATCAAACCAGAAATAAACTAGCGGCACCAATCAGCAGAAAGGGACGATATCTAATGAAAAAGATACTTATAGACGCAGATGCAATAATTCAGGGTGCCATACGGGAGAATTTACCCGAAGCAGCGGTAGAAAATGCTTTAAAGGGTAAATCATTTTCCGGCAACCTTTATCTGGTGGCCATTGGCAAGGCAGCCTGGAATATGGCCAATGCAGCCCGTTTAGCCCTGGGAGACAGAATTCACAAAGGTATCGTCATTACAAAGTACCAACACTCTCAAGGGGAAATTCCCGGTATGGAAATCGTGGAGGCTGGTCATCCCCTTTCGGATGAAAACACCATATTGGGAACACAAAAAGCCATTGATATGGTCAAAGACCTAGGCCAGGGGGATGAGGTTATCTTTCTAATTTCCGGCGGTGGTTCCGCTTTATTTGAAGCACCGCTGCCAGGCGTGAGTCTTGCGGATCTCGTGGATATTAACAGCCAACTTCTTGCCAGTGGCGCTGATATCGTGGAAATCAATATGATTCGCAAACGCCTTTCCAGTGTAAAGGCAGGCCGTTTTGCCCAAATTTGCGCCCCTGCCAAGGTGTTCACCATAGTGCTTTCAGATGTGCTGGGGGATAGGCTAGATTCTATCGCTTCCGGTCCTGCCGCACCGGATCAATCCACTGTGGAAGATGCTGCTGCTGTTGTGGGAAAATACGGCTTAAAGCTTACCAGTGCCATGGAAAGCTACTTAAACCAGGAAACCCCCAAAGAAACTGCCAATGTGGAAACGGTAATTACCGGCAGCGTAACCACTCTGTGTACATCTGCTGCTTCCATTGCAAAAAAACAGGGGTATACTCCATATATCCTCACCTCCAACCTCAACTGCGAAGCGCGAGAAGCAGGCAAAATGCTGGCTTCTATGGCTTGCCAGGTGGGTTGCAACAGTTGGAGTATTCAGCGCCCCTGCGCTATAATTATGGGTGGAGAAACAGTGGTGCACTTAAAAGGCAAGGGAAAAGGCGGCAGAAACCAGGAGCTGGCCCTTGCTGCTGCACAGGGTATTGCCGGAATGGAAGATACTGTGATTTTCTCGGTAGGTTCGGATGGTACCGATGGCCCCACTGATGCTGCCGGTGGTATTGTGGATGGAAACACAGCTACACGCCTAATAGAGAAGGGTTTAAAACTCCAGGAAATTTTGGACAACAATGATGCCTATCATGGCCTGCTAGCAATTGATCAGCTTATCAAAACCGGCCCTACCGGCACCAATGTTAACGATCTTACTGTGCTTTTATGTAAGTAACTTTATCAACGTAATGGCGAGTGGCTTCATGTTATAATGCTATTTAGCATTGGTTAAACAAACATTAGTCAAAAACCCCACGCAACATTTTGTTTCGTGGGGTTTTATATTTTTCATACTTAATAACTCCTGCCCTTAAGCATTTCCTTGGCGTTTTCCTGGGTAAACACCATCTCGTCGGTGATGATCCGCAAGGGAAGTTCTTTTCCTGCCATAAGATCGGTTATGGCCTTCATTAACTGGGGCCCCAATAGTGGGCTGCATTCCACAACACAGTTCATCTTGCCATCCACCAGCGCCTGTACAGCCTCTTTGGTACCGTCCACTGATATAATCCGCACATCGGTACCGGGGTTTATCCCTGCCTGTTCCAGAGCTTGGATTGCCCCCAGAGCCATGTCATCATTGTGGGCAAAAATCACATCAAAGTCCTTTCCATGTTGCTGTAAATACTCTTCCACAACCCCCTTGCCCCCTTCTGTGGTAAAATTACCGCTCTGGGAATGGATAATGGAATAGGCTGGATAATCTGCCAGTATCATTTCAAACCCTTGTTTGCGCTCGATGGTGGGGGATGCCCCAGGGGTGCCCTGGATTTCCAAAATACGCACCGGATGTTTGTCGGTAGCAACGTTTTTCACAACCCAGCGCATAGCACGTCGGCCTTCCTCTATAAAATCTGCACCAATAAAGGTTAGAAACAGATCATCTGTAGAAGATGCAATTTTTCGGTCCGAGAGCAGAACCGGTATCCCTGCCTCCCGGGCCTCCAGCAAAACTGTATCCCAACCGCTGTCAATTACCGGGGAGAGAACAATAACGTCCATTTTCTGTTTTATGAAGTCTTCAACAGCCTCTATTTGTTTGGCGTGGGATTGGTTTGCATCAACTACTGTTAAATCAATGCCAAAATCCCTGGCTGCCGACACAATGGATTGGTTATTTGCCAGTCGCCAGCCGCTTTCGGTTCCCACCTGCACATAGCCTGCACGTATGGTTCTTCCCAGTGGATATGGCACTTTATCCAGGCTTCTTTCGTAGCTATCCACATTGCCGGTAGTGATGCTGTGGCTGCGCAGAATTACCTGCTTTGGTACTCCACTGACCTCATTGAGTATCTCTAACGCATACTGTATGGCTTCTCTGCCCCCGGTGGGGCAGGTGATGGTTTTATCAATTATCCCTTTACGAATCAGGTCTAGGCCCCCTTCCGGACCAGTAAAGCCGTCAATGCCCACAATAGGCAGGGTTTGTTTTTCCAGCTCCCCAAGGCCACGATATGCCCCCAGTGCCATATAGTCGTTGTGGGCAAAGATAATGTCAATCTCATCCATCTTATCACCATAGGCAGTCACTGCATCCTGTGCCTTGTCCCGGGACTGAGCATTGGCAGTCAGCTCCAGAACTTGTATATTGGGGTGCTGTGCAGTTACCGAACGAAAGCCTTTGCTTCGGGTATCTCCCAGTTGGGAGCCATCTGCCCCTTTTAGCTCCAAAACGGTACAGGATTTATCCCCAGCCATGCCCACAACTGCTTCCCCCGCCTGTCTGCCAATCAGTTGGTTGTCTGGTCCGATAAACAGGGAATAATCGTACCCTTCCACCACCCTATCCAGAACAATTACCGGGATCTTTTGGTAAACCTCACTCACCACCGGGGTTATCTTATCAGCATCACAAGGGGAAACAATCAGCAAATCAATGCCATACTCCAAAAGTCTTCCAATATCCTTGCGCTGTTTTTCGCTGTCCTGGGTTGCATCGGTAAACACAAGGCGCACATTGGAATGCTTGGCCGCCTCCTCCCGCAGCTCACGGGTTAATACAAGGCGCCAGGGTTCCCGCATATCCGCCTGAGATACACCGATAAGATAGGTGACCTTGGGCACTGCCTCTTTGCTGGTGCAGGAGATTAAAAGGAGCAAAATGACCAAAACGAGCACCATGCCGGTTCTCTTCATCACAGTTCCCTCTCTTATTTTTGCTTACAGGTGCGATATTCTACTGGGGAGACCCCCAGAACCCGCTTAAATGCCCGGGAAAAATAATGCTGGGAGGAATACCCCACCTGTTCGGCGATCTCATATATTTTCAGCTCCCCTTCCATCAACAGCTGCACTGCTTTTCTGGTGCGCACCTTGGTTATATAGTCCACAAAGGTTACCCCGGTTTCCTGCCGAAACAGCCGGCTTAGATGTTGAGGGGACAAATGATGATGTAGGGCCACAGTTTGCAAGGAGAGTTCCACATCGCCATAATGCTGCTCAATATATCCCCTCACCTGTAAAATCAGCGGGGTGCAAAGCCGATTGCTCTCCAAGTCCTCAATAATGGCTTCGTAAATCTCCCACAATTGGCCTGCCTGGGCAGTTTGTTGCTGTGCCAATACAATGTCAACAGGTAGATGCTCCTCCAGAAGCTGGGCCAGACTTTGCCCTGCTTGTGCATAAGCCTCGTCAGGTTCATGGGCGGAGATGACAATTAGGTCTCCGTAGCTGTTTTTGCTGGTGGCAATGGGGGCAAAGGGCTCCAACACCTCTCTGGCTATGTTTTCCGCTGCATAATAAAGCAGGTTTTCATCCCATTCTCGGCCCACTGTGCTGTATTTTTCCTGAAGCGTCAGCCGCGCCACTGTAAGACCAAAGCTCTGGGGTAAGGTGAGATTTAGATGTTCGGCTTGTTCTAAAATTTCCAGCTCACTCAAACTGCCGGACAACCAGTTTTCCAGCAGATCAGCTATGAACATTGGGCGGTTTTTATCCACTTGCATCCTGGCCCATTCCAGATACTTCACCTTTTTTCTATTGCGGCCCAACTCCCGCTTTGCCTTTTCCACCGCTGTAAATAGGGTATCCTCCATAATGGGCTTCAGTAGATAATCAAAAGCACCCAAACGAATGGCCTTTTGGGCATATCCAAAATCGTCATACCCGCTGATGATGATAATTACCGCTCCGCTCAGCAGATCCCCTAGCTTTTCAATAAACTCTAACCCATTGAGAAACGGCATGTTGATATCCACCAACAAAAGATCCGGCAGCTGCTCTCTTGCTAGGCGAAGGGCCATCTCCCCATCCTCTGCCTGGGCAACCAGTTCAATCTGGGGATCATTGGACAACAGCCTAACCAACCCTTTGCGTATAATTTCTTCATCATCTGCAATCAGCGTTTTATACATGCCAACACCTCCACATGCTAAAGCCCTCGCTTTAAGGGCAGCATTACGATTACTGTAGTACCCTTGCCCTCTGTGCTGTCCAAGGCAATGCTTTGGTTTTCTCCATAGCAAAGCTGTATCCGCTGGGCCACATAAAACAATCCAAAACTTTGTTTGTCCTCCAGCATCTGGGGATTTTCCAGCCTGTTTTTAAGCTGGGCCAGCTTTTCTTCCCCAATCCCCGCTCCATTATCCTCCACCGTAAGCTTGAGCATAGGCGACTCCTGGTTGCCAAAACTTCCGGTTATTCGGATAGTTCCTCCGCCCCGCTTTTGCTTGATTCCGTGGTAGATGGCGTTTTCCACCAGTGGCTGCAAAATCAGCTTGGGGAGCTGGTATTGATAAAAGCTTTCTTCTATGCGAATTTCATAGGTAAGCTTATCCTTATAGCGAATCTTTTGAATATACAGGTAGTTGGATACATGGGAGATTTCTTCCCGCACCGTTATATACTCTTTGCCGTGGCTCAACCCAATGCGAAACATGCTGGTGAGCGCATCCACCAACAGCACAATATCGTTTGCTTGATAATCCCTGGCCATCCAGCCGATGGTATCCAGGGTGTTGTATAAAAAGTGGGGCTTAATCTGCTCCTGTAAAATTTTTAGTTCTGCATTCCGCTTGCTTTGCTGTTCCTGATACACCCGGCGAATAAGATTGTCAATACGGGCAATCATGTGGTTAAAACTGTGGCCCAAATCTCCGATTTCGTCCTGGTAAAGGCTGTTAAACCGCACCGACAGATCCCCCGATTCTGCTTGCCGCATCAACCCTTGCAGCTTGGAGATGGGTTTTGTCACAGAACTTGCCAACCGTATTGACACCATGGCCACCAAAACCACTGCCACAGTTATACAGAATACCAGTATGTAATAAATGGAGTTAACCCCCCGCATAACCTCATCCAGAGAAAATACACCCACCGTTTTCCAATTGGTATAGCTGCTTTGGTGGTAACTAATTTGGTATCTACCACCGTTAATCTGCGCTGTAACCAGGTTTTCTCCACTAAGCAGCGCAGGTGGCACCCGATACACAATATCGTTTGCCGGTGTATAGACAATGTTGTCCTCGCTGTCCAAAATAAACACAAACCCCTGTTGGCCGATGGTGACACTGTTGATGGATTCCTTGATTAAATCGTGGCGAATGTCCAACAGGATAACCCCCCGAACTTGGCCTGTTTCCA
This sequence comes from uncultured Oscillospiraceae bacterium, assembly GCA_964395635.1. Classification (GTDB taxonomy): domain Bacteria; phylum Bacillota; class Clostridia; order Oscillospirales; family Ruminococcaceae; genus WRAV01. The sequence continues at coordinate 15,009 of CAYNCW010000005.1, read as the reverse complement.
TATCGGTAACCGCTTTAGCCAAGGAAAACACATCGTCGATGCTATAGTCGCCGTTGGTTACAATATTCCGGCCAACAGCGCTGCTCACCAGCACTATCTTGTCCGGCTGTGCCTCTGCCGATTGATACCAGCTTTCCCCGGTAAACTTATCCCTAGAAATGCGGGACATACCGGTGGCCACAAATTTGTCATCGCTCATAGCGATTAAGATACCGGCTATTTCAGGATGGGATGCCGCAATATCCTTTAAAGTATACTGGACAAGTTTTTTGCCGTTTTGCCATACAGCTAAGGGCTCATTTTCTTGGAGCATTCCGGTGCGATCCATAGTTCTGGCCAGATAATTGGCCATTTTGTCAATACTGCTAATGTATACATCAATTGCATCACTCACCTGACCTGTAATCTGGGCGGTATGGGCAATGGTGGTCTTCCGGGCTTGGGCAATAAAAATACCACCGCTGATTGCGGCAAACAGAATCAATGGAATCAGCGCCATAGAAATATAGGATACCGCCATTTTATTGCGGAACTTTATGTTTTGGAAGGTTTCCCACAACCGCCTCATGGCAGATCCTCCTTCTGGTTTTCATTTCCAGTATACTGCAAAATTACCTTTATGGAAAGTGGGTAAAGGGAAAATATCCGGCCATCTAAAAAAGATGGCCGGAAGGGTATGACTACTAAAGTCAACGCGCTTTGAGAAGGCATCCATACCCCCCGGTTCCGCAGTTCTAACGGGGGTTAAGCTGTCTTCATTTTCTCGGCGCGAATGGCAATCATCCGTTGGATGACTATAAAGATGCAGAGCAGCGCGGCAATGGTAACTTTGGTCCACCAGGTGTTCAAATTTTGGTAGGTGACAATGGTTTGGATTACCCCTTGAATAAGAACCCCCACCATGGTACCCAGCACCGACCCAACACCACCGGAAAGCAGCGTTCCACCAATAACCGCAGAAGAGATAGCATCCATCTCCAGCCCCATGTTCTGCAGCGAGTATCCAGCTAGGGTGTAGAAACTAAACACCACACCGCCTAAAGCAGCACAAAAGCTGGAAATGGTGTATACCGCTATCTTGGTTTTTGCCACTGGCAGCCCCATCAGCACTGCACTCTGTTCGCTGCCGCCCACTGCGTAAACACTGCGGCCAAACCGGGTGTATTTTAGCACATAGTAGGCGGTGGCAATCACCAGCAAGGATATGAGCACATAATAATATAACTTTGCCTTGCCATAGGTAAATTTGCCTAAAGCCATGGTCTTGTAAAAGGGATCCGAAATGGCAATTGACTCGGTGCTGATAACAGCGCACAAGCCCCGCATAAAAAATTGCCCCGCCAAGGTGACAATAAAGGGTTGCAGACTGTAGTGATGGATGAGATACCCCATTAATGTTCCCACCCCGATACCAATGAGCAATACCAGCAAAATCACCACAAATGCCGGTACTCCTGCCCGAAGCAAAAAGGCCGAAAACACACAGGTAAAGGCAAGGGTTGAAGCCACTGAAATGTCAATTCCACCGGTAAGCAGAACAAAGGTAACCCCTACCGCTACAATCAACAGATAGGCATTGTCGTTAAAGAGGTTAAAGAAGGTGGAAAGAGACAGAAAACGGTCGTATTTAATCGCCCCACCGGCAAATAAGGCAACAAACAACACCGAGGTTATCACCAGAGAGAGGTTTTTAAACCCAGTCTTGCGCATAGTCATGGTAGTCATGCTGCCTTCACCGCCTTTCTGCCAAACCGCTGTGTCATACGCTCCATAAAGGTTTTGGATTGGGCAAGGCAGATAACCACCACAATAATGGACTTCACCACCAAGGTCACTTCCGGGGCAACCCCCATGGCATAAACGGTTGTGGTAATACTTTGGATAATTAGCGCCCCCACTATGCTGGCAGGGATGGAAAACCGCCCCCCAGCCAAGGAGGTGCCGCCAATTGCCACCGACAGTATAGCGTCCAGCTCAATCAGTAGCCCTGCATTGTTGCAGTCGGCTCCTTTGATAGCTGCACTTTCAATAAGCCCGGCCACAGCTGCCATCATACCGGAAAAGGTGTAGATTACCCACTTAACCCGGTCTACATTGATGCCTGCAAAACGGCTGGATACAGCGTTGCAGCCGGTGGCCTCCACAAACAGCCCAAAGGCAGTCTTTTTTGTAACCAGCATAATGAGTACCACAAAAAACGCTACGATAAACAGAGGAAAGGGCAGCCCCAAAATATATCCGCCATTGATAAAATAGTACGAATTGGAATTAATTGTAACGATTTTACCATCTGTAATTAGTTGTGCAATTCCTCGACCTGCTACCATCAATATCATGGTAGCTACAATGGGTTGAATTTTCACCTTAGAGATTAAAAATCCGTTCCAGGCCCCACAAATGCAGCCCGCTAAAATTGCCAGTAGCACAGCAGCCGCCACATTGCCACCCAGAAATCCCAGCAGCCTGCCATCCACAATGCTGCAGGCGACGGCCCCGGAAATAGCCATAACCGAACCTACCGAAATATCCGTTCCCCCAGTTGCCAAAGCCATAGTCACTCCGGTTGCCAATATCATAAGCTTGCTGCCGTTGCGCAAAATATCAATGAGTCTGCCGTACAGGTGACCATCTACAATCTTAATGTGGAAAAAGGCCCCTCCGGACACAATGCCGTTTACAAGCAGAATGGCCAGAAGCACAACCAAAGGCCAGAAGCTTTGGTATTTAGTGAAGGACTTCAGTTTGTTCATGCCGCTCCCCTCCTGCTATATATTTCATGATAGCCCCCTCGGTAATATCTTGGCCGATAAGCTCCGCCACCTTTTTCTTGTCCCGCAGCACCAGCATCCGGCTGCAGCAGCGCAGCATCTCGTCAATTTCGGAGGAGATAAACACAATGGCCATTCCCTGCTCCGCCAACTGCAGCACAATCTTCTGTATCTCCGCTTTGGCACCAATATCAATGCCTCGGGTGGGTTCATCCAACATCAAAAGCTGGGGATTGGTTGCCAGCCACCTGGCCAAAATTACCTTTTGCTGGTTGCCACCAGATAGGTTTTTGATTTTTTGCTCCCTAGACGGGGTTTTGATGGCCAGCTTCTCTATGTATTCATCGGCGATTTTTTCCGCTTCGGCTCTGGAGATGGCTCTTTGCATCCCTCGCTTAGCCTGCAGCGCTAGGATAATGTTTTCCCGTATGGTCAAATCCCCAATGATGCCTTCAGTTTTACGGTTTTCTGGGCAGAATCCAATGCCTGCCCGCATTGCGTCCAAAGTCTCCCGCAGAAACAGAGCTTGGTCACCTAGTCGAATTTCACCGGAGCGCATTTTGTCCACCCCGAAGATAAGCCGGGTAATCTCGCTCCTGCCTGAACCAAGAAGACCGGAAAAACCAAGAACCTCACCTTTATGAATAGCAAGATCCACATTGTTGATCACATCTGTTCCCGCGTTATTCAGCTGAATGAGCACGGTGCCTGTCTGCTCTCCTGCAACTTTGCTTTCGGCTACGCTTTCCAGCGCAGCATATTCCTTGCCTATCATCTTTGCCACCAGCTGTACCCGTGGCAGCTCCTGGGTTGGGAAGGTGCCTACATATTGCCCGTTTCGCAGAACGGTGATGGTATCAGATACCTCATACACCTGATCCAGGAAGTGGGTGACAAAAATAATACCCATTCCCTGCCCTTTAAGCATCTGCATAATCTCAAACAACTTGTCTACCTCCACCGCTGTCAGGCTGGAGGTGGGCTCATCTAGAATCAGCACCTTTGCGGAAATATCCACTGCTCTTGCAATAGCCACCATCTGCTGAACCGCCACCGAATAGTACTCCAGGTTCAGGGTTACATCAATCTCCAGGCCAAACCTTGCAAGCAGCTCCGCCGACCTTTTGTAAATGGTCTTCCAGTCTATACGTCCGTGTTTGTGCAGCTCTCTGCCTATGTAGATATTCTCGGCAACACTGAGGTTTGGGCAGAGGTTTACCTCCTGGTACACTGTGCTAATGCCAATCTCTTGTGCTTTTTGAGGGGATTCGGGGGAAATCTCTTTGCCCTCCAGGTAAATGCTTCCCCCGTCTCGTTGCTCTACACCGGTCAACACCTTGATAAGTGTGGATTTACCCGCACCGTTTTCTCCCAAAAGCGCATGAATTTCTCCCTGTTTTAGGGAGAATGGAACGTCATCCAGCGCCAACACCCCGGTAAAGCGCTTGGTTATATGCTCCATTTGCAGTAAAGTGCCGCGTTTATCCAAAGCAAACTCCCCTTTTTGCTTAAATTGTGCGGAATCCCCTCCGGCAAGCTGCCAAAGCGGATTCCGCAAGATCATAAGAAGGCTATATTGGATGGATTAATACTTGCGGTTAGGAAGATCAGCAGCAGCTGTGTCTGCCCGGTAAATTCCTTCCTCAGATTTAATCCATTTTTCCACTGATTCGCCATTTTTCAGTTTCATACAGGTATCAAAGAATTGGGGTCCCAGAAGTGGGTTGCATTCTACTGTAACGTTGGCTTCACCGGCAGCCATTGCTTCAAAGATACCCTTAACGCCGTCGATGGATACAACCTTTACATCCACGCCGGGCTTCATGCCAGCTTCTTTGATGGCTTCAATTGCACCCAGGGCCATGTCGTCGTTGTGGGCATATACACCCTTAATCTCTGCGCCATAGGTTTTCAGGAAAGATTCCATAACTTCTTTGCCCTTGGCACGGGTAAAGTCGCCGGTTTGGGATGCCAGAATCTCAATACCGCTGTGATTGGCGGCAATTTCATCGTCAAAGCCCTTTTTCCGGTCATTGGCGGCAGAAGCGCCTACAGTACCTTCCAGCTCTACAATTTTGCCTTGGCCGCCCAGAAGGCTGCTCATTTCAATTGCAGCGTTTTTGCCTTCTTCAATAAAATCGGAGCCGATAAAGGTGGCATACAGCTCTTCATCCACCTTTGCCATACGGTCAACCAACACGATGGGGATTCCTGCTTCTTTGGCTTCGGTGAACACAGCATCCCAGCCAGTTTCCACTACTGGTGCAAGGCCGATAACATCCACGCCCATCTCAATAAAGGACTTGATGGCTTTGATCTGATTTTCCTGCTTTTGTTGTGCGTCGGCAAATTTCAGGTCAATGGTATCCAGATTTTGGCCTGCAAAGAACTGAATGGAAGCGGTTTCTGCATCACGCCAGCCAGACTCCTGGCCAATTTGTGCGAAACCAACCACCAGCTTGTCATTGCCTTTGGTTTCGGGAGCCGGGGCTGGAGCAGCGGCTACGCTGGAACCAGCATCAGAGGCTGGAGCCGCAGAGGGTGCAGGCTGGGTGCTGTTGCCGCATCCGGCAAAGCTGGCAATGCACAGGCAGAACACGGTAAGTAAAAGTATCAGTTTTTTCATATAGAACAATTCCTCCTTATTATAGCTCTGCTAAATTATGGGATATCTGTATTGTAATACCCCTAAGGCGGAAAGTCTTTGGATTAATTTAAGATTTGTTTTGCACTTTTTTGATTCTTTACAAAATAAGAAGCCAAACACCCACCGCAATTCGTAAAATTGCAGTGGGTGTTTGGCTTTGAATGGTTCTTTGGCCTTATTCTATGCCCAGCAGTTCGCAAAAAGCCAGCATATAAATCTCTGCGCTGTGCACCACATCCAGAATATCCACATCCTCGTTATAAGAGTGGATGCCCTCCAGATTGGCTGGGCCGAACTGAATGGTGGGGATCCCCTGCTCCCGGTAATACTTTGCATCGCTGGATGCCCACTGATATGCCGGTAGTACGGTATTGCCCCAGATCTGCTCGGCATATTTGTGAATGGTGCGCACAATAGGTGCATCATATTCCGTGTAGTTGGGTTCAGCTGCCCAATAGAACTGGGCGGTTACCCCTTCCACACCGCTGTCGGCAATCATCTTGTGTACTGCTGCTTCCACATCTGCTCGGTTGTAGCCGATGGGCAGCCGCATATCCACCTTTGCTTCACAGCTATCTGGTACCATGTTGATCTTAGTTCCACCGGTGATAATTCCTACATTGGCGGTGAGATGATCAATGGCATTGGCACCCTGCTGGCTAATGGATTCAGCGGCTATCTTCCGGGAGTTTGCTAGAGCAACTGCCTGATTCTCCTGGAAATGACCAGGTACTGTGGTAAGCTGGTCAATGTTCAGCAGCACCTTGGAAAGCTTGGTAATGGCGTTGTCCCCCACGTAATTGCCAATGCTTCCGTGAGCGGGAATACCCTTAGCTTTTAAGGTTAGGTGGCAGATGCCCTTTTGCCCAATCTCAATGTTGTTGTTGGAGGTGGGCTCTGCAACAAGGCAGGCATTGCCCCCTGCCGCATGTCCTTGCTGGCACAACCAGCTGGTGCCGTAAGCTCCACCGGTCTCCTCATCCGATACAATGTGCAGGCGGATGTTGCCGTTCATCTTCACACCGGATTCTTTGAGCAGCTTCATGACAAACAGCAGCCCTGCCACACCGGCTTTCATATCCGATGTGCCTCTGCCCCGGATACGGGTTTCGGTAATTTCTCCCCCAAAGGGGTCGAAGTTCCAACCGTTTCTATCCCCTGCCGGAACCACATCCACATGGCCGTTGAGAATGATGCTGAACCCTTCTTCCTGACCAATTTTGGCCAGCAAACAGGGGTAATCGGGGTTTTTGGCCACCCGATCCACAGCAATACCTGCCGATGACAGATACTCCTCCACAAACTGGATAACTGGCAGCTGGGATCCGCCGGGATTTTCACTGGGTATCTTAATAATATCCGAGGTTAACTGAACAAGCTCGTTTTGGCGCTTAACAACCTGCTCATGCAGTAGTTTTTGCATTGACATATTGGGTTGCTCCTTTTATGCGTTGTGCTCTTGTTTGTGATAAAGGAAACAGGCGGTGCGGTGGTTGGGCGAAACCTCTACCAAAGCAGGCCGTTTCTTTTCACAGATTTCCATACGGTTGGGGCAGCGTCCTGCCAGCGGGCAGCCCACCATATCCCCCACCGGGCTGGGAATCTCTCCACTCAGGGTAAGCTCCTCTTTCTTTTCAAGAGGACTATCAGGGGGAATAGCAGACAACAGTGCCTTGGTATAGGGGTGCATGGGATTTTCGTAAATCTCTGAAGCAGCACACAGCTCCACCACTGTACCCAGATACATAATGGCTACCCGGTCGCTAATGTGTTTGATTACGCTCAGATCATGGGAGATAAAAATATAGGTAAGTTTCCGCTGTTTTTGTAAAGAGCTGAAGAGGTTGAGCACCTGTGCCTGCACCGATACATCCAGTGCTGATACCGGCTCGTCACAGACGATAATTTTAGGCTCCAATACCAGCGCACGGGCTACGTTTATCCGTTGGCGCTGGCCACCGGAAAACTCGTGAGGAAAGCGGTGAAGATGCTGTACGTCCAGTCCCACTTCCTGCAGCATTTTCAGCACGGTTTCCCGACGTTTTTTGGCGTCCGGCTCCATCTTGTGTATGAGCAGCGGCTCCTCGATAATCTTGTAGGTGGTGGCTCTGGGATCCAGCGAAGAATAGGGATCCTGAAACACAATCTGCAGGTCTTTGCGCAGGGGCTTAAGCTCTGCCCCTTTCATGGCGCACAAATCCTTGCCAGTATACACCACCTGGCCAGAAGTTGCCCGCTGCAGCTGAATGATGCATTTACCCAGGGTACTTTTGCCGCATCCGGATTCTCCTATAATACCCAAAGTTTCCCCTTCGTAAACATCCAGGCTCACATCACTGAGAGCGTGTAGAACTCGGGGCTGTTCCATCAGCTTGGAGGACCGCAGATGGTAATCCTTTTTCAGGTTTTTAATCTGCAATATTGCCGATTTATTTTCCATTGGCATCCACTCCTCCTCTTGTTAGACTTTCGGCCCCAGTCTGGCGATGGCAGGCCACAAAATGGCCCGATTCTATTTCAATAAGCTCCGGCACCTCTTTGGAGCAAATCTCCTGTGCATAAGGGCACCGGTTGTAAAAATTACAGCAGTTGCCGGTTAATCGCAGATCCGGTGGTGCACCGGGGATAGCCTTAAGCTCGTCCACCGGCTCTCCAGACAGCTTGGGCATAGAATCCAAAAGGCCCCAGGTATAGGGGTGCTTGGGATTTTTGTACAAAGTCTCCATGCTGGCATACTCCACCGTTTTACCGGCGTACATAACCATCACAGTATCGCACATCTCCCACACAATACCCAGGTTGTGGGTAATCATCAAAATGGTGACACCCATCTCCTTCTGCAGGTTTTTTAGCAGCCGCAGAATTTGGGACTGCACCGTTACATCCAAAGCAGTGGTGGGTTCGTCAGCTATAATAAATTTGGGCTTGCAGCTTATGGCCATGGCTATAATAACACGCTGGCACATACCGCCTGAAAGCTCGTGGGGATATGCGTGCATACGGCTTTCTGGCTCAGGAATACCCACCTGTTTTAGCATATCCACTGCTGTTTTCCAGGCTTCCTCTTTGCTTACCTTGGTGTGGGTGCAAATATACTCCACCATCTGATCCCCCACCCGGAACACCGGATCCAGCGAGGTCATGGGATCCTGAAAGATCATGGAAATATCGCTTCCACGAAGGCTCAGCAGTTCTTTTTGGGGCAGAGCACGAATATCCTTACCCTCAAATAGAATTTCCCCTTCCACTATTTTACCAGCTTTCGGCAGCAGGCGGATAATGGAGGAGGCGGTTACGCTCTTGCCTGAACCGGATTCCCCTACAATCCCCATTACCTGGCCGCGATTCATGGAAAAGCTAACGCCGTCCACCGCTTTGGCAACCCCGCTGGCAAGGAAGAAATACGTTTTTAAATCTTTAATTGTTAATATTGGTTCTTGCATTACGCTCCTCCGCCTATTCGTATTGTGCCTTCATGGACGCAAAGGCTTCCCGCACCTTGTCTACAGCGCCGGGCACTGTAAGTAAATCCACACCGGTCATGGCAACTGCCTTGGCAGCAACCTCTATGGCACGGTATCCTGCCGGTGTGCCGCAGGCTTGCTCAAATTCCTTAGTGTGGCCTCTCAACTCAGGTACCACCATAATATAGGATTGTAACCCCGGAACATGGTGGGTAACATTGCCCATATCGGTGCAGCCTATCCCCAGCTCCTTGCGCCGGGGATGCACAGGTTCTCCCAATACTTCAAAGTTTGCCTGCAACAGTTCCTCCAGCACCTGATTGTTGCGGATATCCTCGTAGGTAAGTCCGTCAAATTGGTGCTCAAAGCGGGTGCCGGTAATGGCTGCCAAATGTTCACAGATGGAAATTAGCCGGTTATATAGCTCCCACTTGTACTTCATACTAAAAGACCGCACAGTGAACTTTGCTTGGCAATGGTGGGGAATGTAGATGGGTTCTTCACCGCCTTTGGTGATAACCCCCAGAATTTTACCCCTATCGGCAATTTCTAGCCGCAGGGCCTGTATAATATTGAACAGCTCCAGCACCGGGGTCAGCGCGCTAACCCCTTCCTCCGGCCAGGTTGCAGCATGGGCAGATTTGCCATAAAAATCTACAATTATGTCGGTGCGGGAGTAGGATATGTCGTTTACAACCGTTTCGTTGGCAGAGTGTATCAGCATCGCGGTGTCCAAATGGTCAAAAGCACCGTTTTTCAGCATAATCACCTTGCCCCCACCGCCTTCTTCGGCAGGTGTTGCCAAAACAGTGATCCGGCCACCAAAGATATCCACTATGGGCTTAAGCGCCCAGGCAGCGCCAATGGCAATGGGAGTCATCAGATTGTGCCCACAGGAATGCCCCATACCGGGAACCGCGTCATACTCTCCAATAAACCCCATATTGATACCGGGTTTGCCGCTGTCGTAAATACCTTGCACTGCAGTTTCCAGTCCACCAACACCGGTTTCCACTGTAAATCCCAGCTGGGTCAACAGCTCTTTGGTTGCGGCACAGGCTTTAAATTCCTGAAAATTGTATTCGGGATTGCGGTAAACCTCATCCGCAAGGGCTTTCAGTTTGGGCAGTATCTCCACAACCCGGTCTTGTACAAGTTGTTTGTGGTCCATACATTTCACCCTTTCCACATCGGCTATTTTTTCATTTTAGGATCCAACACGTCGCGAATACCATCACCCAACAGGTTAAAGCCCAACACAGTGATTAGGATAAACAGGCCGGAAATGGTTGCAATATGGGGAGCCGTATTCAGGCAGTCCCGTCCGCCTTGGAGTATGTTGCCCCAGGAAGCTGTGGGGGGCGCTATACCCAAACCCAAAAAGCTAAGAGCAGCTTCGGAAATGATAGAACCTGCCACGTTTAAGGTGAAATAGACGATGGTGGGGGAAATGGCATTGGGCAAAATATGCCGGAACAAAATTCGGGAATGGGAAGCCCCCAAAACCCTGGAAGCATTACAGTATTCTTCATTTTTTACAATGTGTACCTGTCCCCGTACAATACGGGCAAAGCTGGGTACGTTGGAAATACCAATCGCCAAAATCACATTGGGTATACCCGATCCCAGAATGGTCATAAGAATAATGGACAGCAGTATGAAGGGAAACGCAAACATACCGTCCATAAACCGCATGACAATTGTGTCGATTATGCCGCCTTTGTATCCTGCAATTAAGCCCAGGAACAATCCAATTAAGGAACCAACCAGTGTGCCGCCTATAGCAACCACTGTGGAAATGCGGGCACCGTATACAATACGGCTAAACAAATCTCTGCCAAATTCATCGGTACCAAAGATATGTCCATCAATGCCTGGCTTTAAAAATGCTTTGGATATAGCCAGCGCATTGGGGTCGTGGGTTGCGATTACTGGGGCAAACAGTGCAAACAAAAACACAATAGCAACAATGCTTAGTCCAATAACTGCAGTTTTGTTCCGAAGCAACTTGTTCCACGCATTGTTGGCCCTCCGCTCCTTTTGCAGCATTGCGCTGTGGGCTTCTGCCCCCAAAAGATCTTTCTGCGAAGCCGGTACATTCTCATTCATTATGCGCCACCTCCGCCTTCATAATTGACCTTGGGGTTAATTACCATATACACAAGGTCCACTAATAGATTGATAAACACAAACACTACCGCGATAAACAAAACTGTTCCCTGAATCAGGGCATAGTCGCGGTTGTTTACTGCATTGTAAATCATAGTGCCCATACCCGGCCATGAGAAGATGGTCTCGGTGAGTATGGCACCGGTAAAGGCTGTTGCAAGCTGCATACCAAATACAGTAACAAGAGGTGGCAGCGCATTTTTAAATGCATGCTTCCAAATAACCACCGATTCGGATATGCCTCTGGCCCGCAGCGCTTTTATGGAGTCTTTGTTGATAACCTCCAGCATACTGGAGCGGGTAATCCGCGCAAAGGTTGCGGTGGGAATGGTTGCCAAACAGAAGGTGGGCAATACCATATGGCGAACAACATCCCACAATCCGTTTTGAATGGAGCCCATACCCATAGCCGAAAACCATCCTAGGTTGACGCTGAATACCAGCACCAGCATCAAGCCCAGCCAGAAGATTGGCATGGAGACACCAACAAGGGCCAACACCATAAACACATAGTCAAAGGCAGAATACTGCTTTACAGCCGAAAGCACACCGATAGGTACCCCCACCAGTACTGCCAACACCATGGCCACCATAGTGATTTGCAGTGTTGCCGGAAGCCGTTCCAAAATCAGCGACAATACCGGCTTGTTATAGGAGATAGAGCGACCAAAATCCCCTTTGATAACACCGGCAGTATAGTCGATGTACTGCTCAAAAATCGGTTTGTTCAGGCCCAGCTGTTCTTCCATGCGGGCAATTTCATCCGGAGAAGCTTGGGGGCCCAGCAAGGTCATGGCCGGATTTCCGGGAATCATACGGGTCAACACAAATGTGACGGTAACCACCACAAACAAGATGGGAATCAACTGGAGAAGTCTCCGTAAAATTGTTTTTACTATGTTAATCACCTGCCAAAAATTAGAGTGAAGCGTCCGAATTGTTACATTCGGACGCTTACGAGGTGGGCTGTTTACGCCGTGGTTTGACTGGCTTTGGTTATTTGGACAACCAAACGTTCACATCGTCGCCGGCGAGAACAATTACATTGTCTGCACGCTGCACCACACCTTGTACGTTGGAACGAACAGCGTCATTAACATTTTCATTGGAGTATACAAAGATGGGGTTTTGTTCAACAACCAGCTTCAGAACTTGCTTATACAAGTCAGCGCGAGCGGTTTGTTCTGTTTCCACAAGAGCTTGCTCCAAAAGTTTATCCACTTCTTCGCTCTTAAAGCCTGCACCGTTGCCAAGCGCGCCAATCTCTCCGCTATAGAACAGCTTGTTCAGGAAGAAGAAAGGATCGGGATACCAGGTCCAGGACATACCGTAAATATCTGCCTTGCCGGATGCAGCAATTTCGCTAAAGGTGCCCCACTCAACAGCATTAATTTCCAAATCGATGTTCAGGTTGGTTTTCAGATACTGCTGTACGATGGTAGACATCTTCTTGCGAGCAGGTGTATTGCTGATATACAAATTCAGTGTAAGGCCATCGGGATAACCGGCTTCGGTCAGCAGCGCCTTCGCTTTTTCAGGGTTGTACTCAGGAATAGCGCCTTGCAGGGATGCATCGTAGCCCCAAGATCCGGGAGGCAGAGGAATGCTGCCAACCTGTGCTTCGCCGTAGGGGTAAACACCCTGTACCAAATCTTCCCGGTTAATTGCCATGGCAATAGCGTCGCGTACCCGCTTGTCGGCAGTGGCGCCATTCACTTGGTTCATATACAGGTAGGCAATGTGCAGTCCGGGGGTTTCCAACAGCTTCAAGTTTTGGTCATCCCGCACCAGTTGTACAGCCTCACCAACAATCTGGCTTGCATAGTCGATATCTCCAGCCTTCAGTGCGTTGACTGCCTGGCTGTGGTCGGTAATTACTTTAAAAGTAACGCCATCAAGGTAAGGGGTGGTTGCCCAGTATTTGTCATTGCGGACAGTTACAGCTTCTTGGTCCAGCTTGAACTCTTTGAGGATAAAGGGACCGGAACCTACCAGGTGTGCGCCAAAATCCTCTCCCCAGCCTTCTACTTCTTCTTTGGGAACAATAACGTTACCAGCATCGGTCAACGCGGTCAAAAATACCGAGTTAGGACCGGTGAGCACGCATTTAACTTCGTTTTCACTGATAACCTCAGCATAATCCAACATGCCCAAACGGTTCAGGCTGGATTCTTTTGCAGAGCGCTCCAGAGAGTATTTGATATCCTCTGCGGTTACTTTGCGGCCATCCTGATACTTGCCAGGGTGGAAGTACACATCATCCCGCAGCTTAAAGGTGTATTCTTTTCCGTCTTCACTAATGCTCCACTCGGTGGCAATGCCGGGCTTAATGCCGCTGAGGTCCATCTCGTAGTTTACCAAAGTGTCGCATACATTGCGGATAATCTGGGACTCGTACACACCTGTGTACTTAATGGGGTCCAGATTCTTGGGGGATGCGGACAAGGACAACCGCAAAACACCACCGGATACTGGCTGGCCAGGATCCACCGCTTCTTGGGTTTGGCTGCTTTCTGCAGCGCTCTGGGACTGTTCGGATGTAGTATTTTTACCGCCGCCACAGCCGCTCAATGCTGCCAACATCAGTGCTGATGCCAGCAAGATAGACAGGCTCTTTTTCATAATAGAATTCCCTCTTTTCTCTTTGCTCTTTCTTTCTATTTATGTACCAAAAGCTTTCAAACCGATAGCTTTGATATACATACTGTAACAGTCTTATAAACTGTTTGTGTTGCCGGTTACGGGTTGTCCGCCAACCAACGGGCCGCACATCCTGCATAGGCTGCACTTATTTTGTGAATGGCTTGCTCATTAAATGTCACTGCAGAATGGTGATTGTTATAGGGGTATCCTTCTTCTGCATTGCCGGTGCCAACCCAAGCCAAAACTGTGGGTATACTCTCGCAAAGCAGAGAAAAATCCTCCGACCCGGTCATTGCCGGAATCTCCCATACCGTACCTTCTCCCAGAATGTCGTTAATATACATGGTAAGCTTGCTACAAAGATCGGTATCGTTGATCATGGGGGGTGCTCCGTCTCGCATTTCTACGTGAGCGGTAGCCCGAAAGGTGGCTGCAACAGTATTGGCAATTTCTGCAACACGCTTTTTGGCAAACTCCCGCACGGTGTTGTCGGCAGTGCGGATGGTGCCGGATATTTTGCAAAAATCTGGGACTATGTTAGGGGCATCTCCACCGTGAATGGTGCACACAGATACCACTAGCATTTGATCCGGCGCAACTTCTCTACTGTTAAGTACCTGGAGCGCGGTTACAAGATGTGCAGTAATGTTAATGGGGTCTACCCCCAAATAGGTGGCGGCTCCGTGACAGCCCACACCGTTTATGGTAATCTCAAAGGTATCGCAGGAAGCCCCTGCATACCCGCTGCGTATACCCACAGAACCGGTTTTTTCTCCTATGACATGAAATGCCAAAGCAGCATCCGGTTTGGGGTTTTCCAACAGTCCACAAGCAAGCATATCCTTCATGCCGCCCATGCCCTCTTCGCAGGGCTGAAACATAATCTTTACAGTTCCTGCTAGCTCTTGCTCCTGTTCTTTGAGCAGCTTTGCGGCTCCCAGCAGAGAGGCTGTATGAATATCGTGTCCACAGGAGTGGCAATTTCCGTTGGTGGAAGCAAAGGGCAAACCACTTTTTTCCTCCATCGGCAGTGCGTCCATGTCAGCACGCAGCAAAAAGGTCTTTCCTGTTTTGCCAGCAGGAACCACAATTCCTGCACAGCCAAGTCGCATAGGTGTGTACCCAAACTCCCGGAGCTTATCCTCTACAAAAGCAAGTGTTTTGGGCAGCTCAAAGCCAATCTCAGGATTTTGATGTAGTATTCTGCGCCAATGAATCAGGTCTTCTTGCATGGCGGCAGCTTTGGCTAAAAACGTTTCGGTCATACAATTCCTCCCACTAAGAAGTAAAAAGAGTATTTACAGTATATAATATCGTG
>CAYNCW010000004.1:0-22894 GCA_964395635.1 uncultured Oscillospiraceae bacterium | reverse complement strand
GATAATTTTACCGGCCCGTTTTTTCATCATCAGAGGGGTTACGTGCCGTGTCATGTTAAACACGCTTTTCAGGTTGGCATCTATAACCTGGTCAAAGTTTTCTTCGGACATTCTGGCCAGTAGTCCGTCCCGGGTGATACCGGCATTGTTCACCAAAACATCTATGCCACCAAAGCTTTCCACCACGGTTTTTACCAGATTGCCACAGGCTTCATAGTCTGCCACATCCGCCACAAGGCACTCGGCCTTTACCCCATGGGCCCTGCAAGCTTCCGCCACCGGCTGGCCACGCTCCACACTGCGCTGGGTGTGGCAGCCTATCGCCACATTGTATCCAGCTTTGGCAAAGGTTTCGGCAATGGCTGCGCCAATCCCCTGAGATGCGCCGGTGATAAGCACTGTTTTTTCCATTGGTTTAGTCTCCTTTAATATTCAAAGACGTTGGCGCCCAGGGTAAGCCCGGCACCGAAGCCTACAATTGCAACCTTGTCGCCTCGTTTGAGTCTGCCGTTGCGAATACATTCATCCAACCCAATAAGGATGCTTGCACTGGAGGTGTTGGAATATTCAGCAATATTGCAGTAGATTTTATCCATAGGGATCCCTAAGTTTTTGGAAGCAGTCTCCAGGATTCTTTGGTTTGCCTGATGGGGGATGATTAAATCCAGATCCTTAGGCGTCATATCCAGCTTGGCGCAAGCTTCCAAAAGCGCGTGGGGCATTGCCTTGGTGGCAAACTTGTAAACCTCCCGACCGTTCATATAGATAGCATCCTCCACCCCGTGGGGATATAGGTCTGTGGGGGAATCGGTGGGAATACGGGAAAAGGGCAGGCTCTTGCGTTTGCGCTTGTTATAGGTGGCATCCACGCCACTGGCATCGGTGTGGAGGTAGGAGGCGAAGGGCAGATCGCTTTTTTGCACCACACAGGCTCCTGCACCGTCTGCAAAGAGGATACAGCTGCTTCTATCGGTATAATCCAAAAACTGGGTTAAGTTTTCGGATCCAACCAGAAGAATGGTGTTTACATCCCCGGTGCTCAGGTACCGCCTAGCCATATCCAAGCTAAAGGCAAGTCCGGCACAGGCCACGCTGATATCAAAGGCAAAAGCGTTGTGTGCGCCCACTTCCCGCTGAATCATACAAGCAACCGATGGGAAATGGCAATCGGGGGTGACGGTGGTCACAATAATCATGTCGATTGCCTCAGCAGAGACACCGGCAGCTTCCATTGCCTGGGTAGCGGCTTTTGCCCCCATATACCAGGTGGGTTCCCCAAGGGACACATGGCGCCGATTCATACCGGTTCGCTCCCGAATCCATTCATCCGAGGTTTCCACAATTTCGGCGAAGTCGTTGTTGTCCACTATAAACTCAGGAACATACATCCCGGTACCCAGTATTTTGATTCCAGCCATTCGCGTTCTCCTTTGCAAAATGTAACAGTTGTTATATGTTAGAATACTGGCTTTTCCTTGATTTGTCAATAACCGATGCAAATTTTTTGAAGATATAAGTGAATTTTGGTTTGCCAAAACGGCAAACATGGTGTATTATCATGTAAAAAAGTCAAAGGGGGACAAGAACAGATGGCAAAATTGTTGGCGCTGTTCAGTGGGCAGGGGGCCCAATACCCGGGAATGGGTAAAGACTTGTATGAGAATTTTGCAAAAGCCCGGGAGGTCTATGAATGTGCCGGGGATCTTTTTGGCTTTGATGTTGCAAAAACCAGCTTTGAGGGTACCCAGGAGGAGCTAAGCAAGGCAGATGTGGCCCAGCCGGTAACCTTTACCCTTTCGGTGGCGGCTTGGGAGGCCTTTAAAGGTGAGCTGCCTGCCTTTAGCGCGGTGGCAGGACATTCCTTGGGAGAATATGGGGCGCTGTATGCTGCCGGGGCTTACTCCCTTGAGGACGGGATGAGACTATTAAAGGTGCGGGGTGCAGCCATGGAGCGTGCAGCCAAGGCTTGTCCCGGCGCCATGTATGCAGTATTGGGAACAGAGAGTAGCGTTGTGGAATCGGTCTGCAGCCAGTTGGAAGGGTTTGTCACACCGGTAAACTATAATCTGCCCACCCAAACGGTTATCTCCGGGGAGGAAGCAGCGGCTCAAAAGGCCGCGGAGCTGCTGGCAGCACAGGGTGCTAAAATAGTTCGCCTGAGCGTGGCGGGGGCATTCCACACCAAGATGATGCAGTCGGCTGCAAAGGAGCTGGAACAGGCAGCAGCAGCCTTTGCCTATAAACCGCTGGCGCTGGATTTTTACTCCAACCTCACCGGGGGAAGGCTGGTGGTGGAGAAGTATCCCCAATACTTTGCCCAGCAGATGGTGAGCCCTGTTCGGTTTGTAGAGGAGGTTGCAGCTATGGGTGCTGATGAGATACAGTGCTGTATTGAGTTTGGGCCCAAAAAGACCGCATCTACATTTATTAAAAAGAATAACAAAGCAATTGGCGCATACTCTGTCGAAGATTCGCAAACTCTGAAAAAAGCACTGGAGGGGTTGGGCGGCATATGATGGGGTCACCGGTATTTCTCTGTGGCTTTATGGGCTGTGGCAAAAGCACCATTGGGCCTTTGCTGGCAAATACCTTGCAAATAGAGTTTGTAGACCTGGATCAATGTGTGGTACAGGATACCGGCATGGAAATCCCCCAACTGTTTGCAGCCTATGGCGAGCCAGGGTTTCGCCAGCGGGAGCATGAGTCGCTATTAAAGCTGTTGGACAGCTTAACCCAACCGGTGGTGGTGGCCACCGGTGGTGGGATCTGCACCTATCCCCCAAACCTGGCGCCAATGGGCCAGCGGGGAATCGTGGTGTTTTTAAATCCAGGGTTTGATCAGTGTTACCGCCGGATTCGCCACACCGACCGGCCGCTGGTTACCCAGAATACCCCCCAAGCTTTGGAACAGCTTTACCAAAAGCGATTGCCCGGATACCGCCAAGCCGCACATCTAGAGCTGGCAGCCCTGGGTACACCAGAGACTTGTGTCAAGGAGATAGTGGAGGCTCTGCAGCGGCTTGAGTAGGATAGGTAAAAAGGTGCAAAAGGGCGATGCATGATTGTGAGATCATGCATCGCCCTTTACTTATTTTCTAAGATAGCGGACTGTTACTCCTATGGGATGTCTGTTGTTGAATTGTACTGGGGTACACTAAGGAGCTTATTCTTCTTCTGCCATCTTTTTGGCTTCTTCCTTCACTGCTTCTTCCAGCTGCTGAGGCAGAGCCTCATACCGCTCGAAGGTAAAGGTGAAATTGCCACGTCCCTGGGTGATAGACCGCACCAAGGTGGTGAAGTCGTGCATTTCGCTCATAGGCACTTCACCCTCAATTTCTTGCAGACCATCATCGGTGGGATTCATGCCCAGAACACGGCCACGACGCTTGTTCAGCTCGCCCATAATATCGCCGGTGCAGGAATCGGGCACACACACCTTCAGGTTGCCGATAGGCTCCAGCAGCATAGCGCCTGCCTGGGGCAGTGCAGCCTTATAGGCAAGGGAAGCAGCCATCTTAAAGGCCATTTCAGAGGAGTCCACCGGATGGTAGCTGCCGTCCAGCAAGGTTGCTTTAAGGCCCACCACCGGGTACCCGGCAATAACACCCTTTAAAACAGACTCTTGCAGACCTTTTTCTACAGCAGGGAAGTAGTTTTTGGGTACAGAGCCGCCAAATACGTTGGTTTCAAAGATAAGCTCTTCACCGTCGTGGGGCTCAAATTCAATCCATACATGACCAAACTGGCCGTGGCCACCGGTTTGCTTTTTGTGCTTGCCCTCTACCTTTACCTTTTTGCGAATGGTTTCCCGGTACGGTACGCGGGGAGGGATCAGATCCACCTCTACGCCAAATTTGTTTTTCAGTTTGGAAACCACAACATCTAGATGTTGTTCCCCAAGGCCGGAGAGAATCTGTTGCTTGGTTTCGCTGTTTTGTACAAACTGTATGGTGGGGTCCTCTTCAATCAGGCGCTGGAGTCCTTGGGCAACCTTGCCTTCGTCCCCCTTCTTCCTCACCTTAATAGCCATGGACAGGGTGGCGTTGGGGAACTGTGTGGCTTCAAAGGATACCACACGCTTGGGATCACACAGGCTGTCGCCGGTAATAGTCTCACCCAGTTTGGTGACAGCACCAATATCTCCAGCAGCCAGGTAGGAGGTTTCCTCCTGTTTTTTGCCTTTTACATAGATAATTTTCCCTAGCCGCTCAGTTTGGCCGGTGCGGCTGTTGATAGGTGTAATATCCGAAGAAAGCTTGCCGGCCACCACTTTGACATAGGAGAGCTTGCCTACAAAAGGGTCGGCCACTGTTTTAAATACAAAGGCAGCCAAAGGTGCCTCGTCGGTGCATTCAATCTCCACCGGGTTGCCGTCTTGGTCCTTGGCGGTTTCTCCGGCACTTTCCCAGGCGGAGGGCAGATGGTCTACGATCGAATCCAGCAGCATGTCAATTCCTGCCAGGTTTAGTGCGCTTCCACACAGCACAGGGGTGATAGAACCAGATTTTACACCGGTGTGAATACCGGCAATGATTTCATCTCTGGTAAAGGCTTCACCGGAGAAATATTTTTCAAACAGGGATTCATCGGTTTCGGCAACCGCTTCAGAAATTGCAGAGGTAAGGCCCTCTAAGCGGTGGCCAAAGTCCGGCATGGGCACTTCTTTGGGTTCGCCCTTATCGTCATAGGCATAAGCTTTATTGGCCACCAAGTTGATGTAGCATTCCACCACCGAGTCTTTTACAAAGGGAACCACCAATGGGCAGACAGACGGCCCGAAGTTGGCCTTAAGTTCCTCTAAAACCTTGTAAAAATCCGCATGTTCAGCGTCCAGTTTATTGATGAAGAACATGGTGGCTTTGCCGTGTTGCTTTGCCAGCTTGTACGCCTTTTGGGTACCCACCGCCACGCCGGATTTGCCGGAAACGGTGATGATGATGCTTTCCACTGCGCGCATACCCTCATACATGCCACCGGCAAAGTCAAACAGCCCTGGGGTATCCAGTAGGTTGATTTTCACGCTGCCCCAAGCAAAGGGATACATGGAAGAAGAAACCGACACCTGACGCTTTATCTCCTCCGGATCATAGTCAAAGGTAGTGTTTCCGTCGGCAGTTTTGCCAAGGCGGTCAATTTCCCCTGCCTTAAAGAGCAGTGCTTCCGCCAAGGATGTTTTTCCGCTGCCTCCGTGACCACCAAAAGCTATGTTCCGTATTTTTCCCGCTAGGTATTGCCTCATGTGTGATTGCTCCTTTCGATAGTGCCACGCTGATATCCAGTGGGTGGACGAAAAATTCCATATATTAGGAACCAAGTCTGCACCGATTTAGCCAGCTTGCTACACTAGTTTTTCATATTGCCTTATATTATAGCAATATTGACTACAATTTACAAGTGGGAAAAGACCCAAACATGTACCAGAAATTAAGGTGAGTTTGCTTCAATACTGTATAATATTGGTAAAAGTGTGTTTTAAAAAGTAAGCCCGGCAGAGGAGTATCTCTGCCGGGCTATAAAAGTTAAGGTGGCGTTCAGCGCTATTAAAAGGGAAACCAATCTAAGATGGAGGTGTAGGGAAACACATTGTGGAACTTGTTTACATTGGCGCCAAAATCGTTGTATAGACCGGTTAAAATCAGCAACCCAACAACAGCACTCCAGAAATACTTTTGGTGGTCGCTGACCTTTTGGGCCAAATCTCGTAGCTGCGCTTGGGCTTCTTTGGTTTTGCCACCCTTGCCTTTTTTGTGCTCCTCCTGCAATGCAGCCAATTTGGCGTATTCCTCCGGGGATGCCTTCAGGCAGGAGAGTGCGGCAGGCAGGGCCAGCAGCACAAAGATATACACATACATAGAAAACCGCTCAAGGATAAAGTGTCGGGTGATAAACAGCCAGACAATGGCGCTGAACATCACCAGGTAAAACAATAGGTTCGCGTCAGGATCTCGGTTTATCCAGGTAGAGCGCAGCGCAAGACAGGCACCAAATATGGAAAAGGGCACAATCAAAAATACCAGGGGAAAACCGGCATCAATATAGTAGGTGCCTTTATAATAGGTGTAGATATAGTTGGTGGCAAAATTAACGATAAGCGAGGAGGTGAGATAAAAGAATACTGTTACAGCAGCATAAGAAATGGCCATCTTTTTGGTGAGTTTAATCTGACACAGGAGGTAGACCGGAATCATAATCAAGGCGGTTTTATGGAAGGATGCTGCAAGAAGTATCAGCAGCATATAAGGCACCGGCTTTTTCTCCCGCAAAAACTTGTAGCTTAGCAGAACAACCCCGCAAGCAAGGCTCTGGCGGATAAAGTTCATGGAGGTGTAGAAAAAAGCCAAGGTGACATACAGCCAGGTAGACAACCAAGCATCCTTACAGTAGACATAGATAAACCATGCCACCGGCACCAATATCAGCAAGGAGTAAATTCCATAAATAGCGGGGGAACTGTCTACAAACAGGCTCATACCCTTAGTAAGCAGCAAAAATCCCCACTCAAGCCCCAGACCGGAAAGCTGCTGCCAATTGGAGGCGGCCTTAACATTCTTAAAGATCTCCAGATAATTAAAATAATCAAACCCGGTATCGTAACGGAATGCGGCAAGAAACCACATATACCCAAAGGTTATCAGCAGATACGCAGCCTTTTTGATCTTGGTTGGCTTATAGATGCATAGCGGATAGGCAAGCCCCAAAATCAGCGCTAGATTGATGTAATATACAGCCATAGGTACCTCACTTATTCTATGATTTGGTCAAGGCAATAACTTCTCTATGCAGTATTATACCAGATTATCTTCAGTGGATAAAGTATTTTTACCCCTTGGTGCTATAAAGAAAGCCCAGGTAGTGCTAAAAACAATGCCAATAGGTGCCATTGAGACAACCCTTTGAAAATTTCGCAGGATGTGCTATACTTTGTAAAATGCAAGGATAAGGATGGATGCAAAAGTGATAAAGGTTTATGATACAGGCGCCTATCTGATAGACGGCAACCATCTGGTTGCAGACGATGCAGACTGCACCGCAAAACTGTCCCAGCTGTTGGGGGATGCCCTCCCCACCAAACAGCAAGCGGCAAAGGGAACCATGGCCTATAGCATACTGGAAGCCCACAATACCTCCGGCAGTATGGATAAGCTAAAAATCAAATTTGACGCTATGACCTCTCACGATATTACATATGTGGGTATTGTGCAAACTGCCAGAGCCAGTGGCTTGGAACAGTTTCCCATCCCCTATGTCCTCACCAACTGCCACAACTCTCTGTGTGCGGTGGGAGGCACCATCAACGAGGACGACCACATGTTTGGCCTTTCCGCCGCCAAACGGTATGGCGGCGAGTTTGTGCCCGCACACCTGGCGGTAATCCACCAGTATATGCGGGAGATGCAAAGCGGTGGCGGCAAAATGATTTTGGGCTCAGACAGTCACACCCGATATGGTGCCCTGGGCACCATGGCGGTGGGAGAAGGTGGCCCTGAGCTTGTAAAACAGCTGTTGGGCAAAACCTACGATATTGATATGCCCGGCGTTGTGGCGGTGCATCTCACCGGCAGACCCCTTCCGGGAGTAGGCCCCCAGGATGTGGCGCTGGCACTGATTGGGGCGGTGTTTGCCAAGGGGACAGTAAAAAACAAGGTGCTGGAATTTGTGGGGGACGGTGTTGCCGCACTCTCGGCGGAATACCGTATCGGCATCGATGTAATGACCACCGAAACCACCTGCTTGTCCTCCATTTGGACAACCGATGATACCATTCACCGGTACTACACAGTCCATGGCCGGCCGCAGGATTACAAGGAACTGCGCCCTAATCCGGTGGCCTACTACGATGGGCTGGTGATCATCGACCTTTCCAAGGTGCGCCCCATGATCGCCATGCCCTTCCATCCCAGCAATACCTATACTATTGAAGAGCTCTGCGCCAACCTGGAGGATATCCTCTATAAAGTGGAGCAGGATTGCCGCAAACAGTTGGAAAACCCCACTATACAGTTTAGCCTTCGGGATAAGATTGTAAACGGCAAGTTGATGGTGCAGCAAGGGGTCATTGCAGGTTGTGCAGGGGGCACCTATGAGAATATCTGGGACGCTGCCAAGATTATTGGGGATACGCCACTGGGCAGCGAAGCCTTTGAACTGAGCGTGTACCCCAGCAGCCAGCCGGTGAACCTGGAGCTGACCAAAAACGGCACCATGGCCCAACTGATGACTGCCGGGGCGATTATCCGCACCGCCTTCTGTGGCCCCTGCTTTGGTGCAGGGGATGTACCTGCCAACAACGAGCTGAGCATCCGCCACACCACCCGGAACTTCCCCAATCGGGAAGGCTCCAAGCCGGACGGCGGCCAGATCGCATCAGTGGCGCTGATGGATGCCAGAAGCATTGCCGCCACCGCGCGAAACGGCGGTGTGCTCACCCCTGCAACC
Organism: uncultured Oscillospiraceae bacterium; assembly: GCA_964395635.1. Classification (GTDB taxonomy): domain Bacteria; phylum Bacillota; class Clostridia; order Oscillospirales; family Ruminococcaceae; genus WRAV01. Next base: position 14,458 of record CAYNCW010000004.1, on the reverse strand, counting down.
GATCTGGCGGTGGAGTATCCAATCCCTGCCTATACCTTTGATGCCCGGGTATACCAGAGCCGCTGCTATCAGGGATATGGCAAGCCGGATTCTTCGGTAGAGCTGCAGTTTGGCCCCAATATAGCCGATTGGCCCAAAATGGAGCCTTTGGCAGAAAACCTGCTGCTGCGGGTGGCCTCGGTGATTACCGACCCGGTTACCACCACCGACGAGCTGATTCCCTCGGGAGAGACCTCCAGCTTTCGATCCAATCCCCTGAAGCTGGCAGAGTTCACCCTCTCACGGAAGGATCCAGCCTATGTGGGCAGAGCCAAAGCAGTGCAGGCCTTGGAATACGCCCGCTTGCGAGGAGAATCTCCCCAAGATACCAACCAAGAGTTAGCTGCCGCTTTTGCTGCTGCACAGGCAATTGCACCAGACAAAGGGCTCACCCTTGAAAACTGCGGCATCGGCAGTGTTCTCTATGCTCTTAAGCCCGGTGACGGTTCAGCCCGGGAACAGGCGGCTTCCTGCCAGAAGGTGCTGGGAACCTTTGCCAACATCGCCTGGGAGTACGCCACCAAGCGCTATCGTTCCAACCTTATCAACTGGGGTATGCTGCCCTTTACCATGGAGGATTCGGTTTGCTTTAATCGTGACGACTATCTCTTTATACCGGGTATCCGCCGACTGGTGGAGCAAAAGGTTTCGGATATCCCAGCCTATGTGTTGGGCGGCGGGGAACCTAAAGCCATTCGCCTGATCCTCACCGGCCTTACAGAGGACGAAAGAGCCATTATTTTAGCGGGCTGTCTTATCAACTACTACCGCTAAAGTGGTCCTGCAATGTCTTAAACTTTCAACATTTCTATATAAGAAGTTGAAAACCCAAGGATATGCAAGAAAACCGGGATAAATGGGGGCAAAATCACCCAAGGTGCTCCTTTACTATCTGTGCAAATAGCTTCATACTAAGAATAAAAGCCAGCAGGTAAACAGTCGTTTGCCTGCTGGCTTTTTATTAAGGAGGAGCTATGCCAAGTACAAGCAAAACCCCACTAGGGCTTAGCCAATGGATTGGCGGAGACCGCCCAAAGATGGGGGACTTTAACAGCGATAACCAGAAAATTGACCTTGCTTGTCGAGGGGTGTTGGAAAACCTCTCCCGGCATCTGGAACAAGGAGGACATCTAACCGGGCATCAGGTAAAAAGCTTGGAAAACAGCGCGGTGCACACAGTGGAGGGCATCGCAACCCAGGAGGGGATCCACGGGCTGCGGTACTTCAACAACAAGCTTCAGGTCAATGTAGGGGGACAGTGGGTAGACTGCACACAAGGGGGAGTGGGTGGGGCGTACAAGGTATATGGGGTGTGTATTGATATGGCAAATAGTCATCCGGACACAGCGGTTACCCGCACTGACGACAGTGTGGGACTTACCCCTGACGCGCCCCAATGGGAGGAAGGGCTGTTTGGCAAAATACGCCCCTGTGTATTCCAAGAAGGCCCTGTGAGGTACTACTTAAATCCTCAAAACTACCTACAGCGGGAGGACGGCACACTGGCAGACCACACCGACGGTGACAAAGGGGATGTGATGGTGGAGATTCCCCGTATGGCCTACGCAATCTATCAGGAGGAAGGTAAGCTGTATGTCAAGGTTACAGATCATCCAGATGCCCAAGTTCTGGATTCCCGGTTTTGTTATCTTGCCCACACCCGTGGTGCCCAAGGGGATCGCAACGCTCTGTATGTGGGGGCGTACCTTGGTTGGAGCGACCAGAACCGACTGCGTAGCCTAAGCGGTAAGCTGCCCGATCGGCAAAAGACGATGGCGGCCTTTCGGCAACTGGCCAAAGCTGGGGGGGATGGATATGATCTGCTGTCCTTCTATCCCTACACCTTGCTCCAGTGCCTGTATCTGGTGCGGTATGCTTCCCGGGACTGCCAATCCGCCCTTGGCACCGGTCTTACCGATGTAAGCGGCCCTGTTCCCACCGGTGGCACCAACCAGGGAGGGATGTATCAGGGGGAGGATACCTATTACCGCCAGATGAAGTGCTTGGGTATCGAGGATTTGTGGGGCAACCTGCACTATCTGCTGGACGGTATCCGATCGGATGCCGGGGGCAATCTGTATATCGGCACCCAAAACCTTGGGGAAGAGTATCAGCGCCACACCAACCATGGCAAGGTAATCACCGCCCCCCTGCTAGATTACGCCTCCCAGGTACAGGGAACCAACACCCTTGGCTTTCTCATGAAAGAAAAGGGCGGGGACTCCTTGCTGGGGTACTGCGACGAATCGGCGCTGCGGGCAGACCGGGTGTGTTATGTGGGAGCCAGCTACAATGATTGGAATTACGGCGGCATCTTTCGCATGACCTTGGATTTAAACCCCACAGTGGGACTGAACTCCTTGGGTGCTCGCCTTATGTACCTGTAGTAAAAAAGGCTGCTGCACAATGCTCCAAAGGAGCAAGGTGCAGCAGCCGCTTGTGCAATTGTAGGGCAGGTTGTTAAACCCGATACAACAAATCGGTGTAGGTGGGCATTGGCCAGATGTCCGCAGGCATAACCGCTTCCAATGCATCACAAGCTTCCCGCAAGGCGGTCATACAGGGGCGCATTTTATCCTGGACATAGCGGGCTCTCTGCACCAGAGGTATGGTCTTGGCCTCCTGGCAGCAGTTTTCCAGTGTGTTGCCGGCTTCGGCAATTTGATCCATCAGCTGGGTCAGCTTCAGCAGGTGCTCTTTAGCGGACTTGCTGCGAACCCCAATGGCCTCCATCTCGTGCATAGCCGAAGCCACTGTGCCAACATAGGTTACCACAGCAGGATAAATCTGGCGGCGCAGCATATGCAGCATGGTCTCAGATTCTATGGCAACCACCTTTACTGCATTTTCCAGGGAGATCTCATATCTTGCATGGCATTCGGTTTCGGTGAGTACACCGTGACGAGCAAACAACTCCATATTTTTGGGGGCAATCATGCTGTCAATAGCGTCAACTGTGGAAGAGAGGATAGGCAGCCCTCTGCGCTTGGCTTCTTCCACCCATTCCGGTGCGTAGTTGTTGCCATTGAAGATAATGCGCCCGTGAAGCTTCATAGTATCGGCAATAATGTGGGCAATCTCCATATCCAGATCGGCGCAGTTTTCCAATCTATCTGCAAACCGGGAGAACACATCTGCCAATGCAGTTGTAAGCACCATATTGATAAAGGCGATGGATTGGCTGGAACCCAATACCCGGAACTCAAATTTATTGCCGGTAAAGGCAAAGGGAGAGGTGCGGTTGCGGTCGGCATCGTCTTTGGAAAGGTTGGGCAGAATGTCCACCTGGGTATGCAGATTCTGCTGCTTACGTGCGCTGGGGCTGATGCCCTGGGCAATGCTGGTGAGAATAGAGGTTAGGTCTTCCCCCAGGAACATGGAGATAATTGCGGGGGGTGCTTCAAAACCACCCAAGCGGTGGTCGTTGCCCGGGCTGGCTGCGGCCAGCCGCACCAAATCGGCATAGCTGTCCACACTCTCTATAAGTGCGCACAAGGTCAGCAGAAACAGCCGATTTTCTTCCGGATGTTTGCCGGGGTTTAAAAAGTTAATGCCATCGTCAGTGGAGATGGAGAAGTTGTTGTGCTTGCCGCTTCCGTTTACCCCTTCAAAGGGCTTTTCGTGAAGTAGGCAAGCAAGGCCGTGGCGCTTTGCAGTAACACGCAGCATCTCCATGGTGAGAAAGTTGTTGTCGCAGGCGATGTTCACCGTCTCAAAGATAGGCGCCATTTCGTGCTGAGCCGGTGCGGTTTCGTTGTGTTTGGTTTTAGATGGAATGCCCAGTGCCCAAAGCTGACTGTCCAGATCCCGCATAAATTCAGCAACCCGCAGACGGATACGTCCGCAGTAATGATCCTCCAGCTCCTGGCCTTTTGGGGGTTTTGCACCAAACAGGGTGCGGCCACACAGCTTGAGATCCAGCCGCTTTTCGTATTGGGCTCTATCCACCAGGAAATACTCCTGCTCGGCGCCCACAGTGGGCATAACCACCCGGGAGGATTGCATGCCCAGAGCCTTTAGTATACGCAGCGCCTGAGGGTTCAGGGCCTGCATAGACCGCAGCAGCGGGGTTTTTGTGTCCAGAGCTTCTCCGGTGTAGGCACAGAAGGCGGTGGGAATATACAGAGTACCATCCCGCACAAATACAGGGGAGGTGGGATCCCAGGCGGTGTAGCCTCTGGCCTCAAAGGTATTGCGCAGCCCGCCACTGGGGAAGGAGGATGCATCCGGTTCCCCTCGCACCAAAGCGGATGCGGTAAACTCAGACACCACCTTGGCCTTTTCCTTATCCGCAAAGGTGAGGAAGGAGTCGTGCTTACCGGCGCTGAGGTTGCTTAAGGGCTGGAACCAGTGGGTGTAGTGGGTTGCACCTTTGCTGATTGCCCAATCCTTCATGGCTGTGGCCACAACATCTGCAATTTCGGGATCCAGGGGTTTGCCCAAACGGCTGGTAGCCTTTAAGCTTTTATAAACACTTTCCGGAAGTCGGGAACGCATAACGGTGTCGTTAAAAATACTGCTTCCATAGATTTCACTGATTTCCATGAGCCAACTCCTTTTGTTTGCAATGAGTTTACTATATGTAGGGTATAGCATAAGCATACCCACCTTTATGCTCTTCTCAGCAGTCGATATATTCCAATGCCTATAACAGCACAATGCCGTTTTGGGCACAATAGCTTACCATCTCTGGGGGCCACTCAGATGCCTGCACCTCGCCGATATGGGCCTTTTGCAGCAGCAGCATACAGATACGGGACTGGCCCACACCGCCGCCAATGGTCAAGGGGAGTTGGTCGGCCAGCAGCATCTTGTGGAAGGTGAGCTCCCGGCGGTCTTCACAGCCAGCCAGCTTCAGCTGTGCATCCAAGGCAGCGCTATCCACGCGGATACCCATAGAAGAAATCTCAAATACTCTATCCAGTACAGGGTTCCACACCAAAATATCGCCATTGAGGCTCCAGTCGTCGTAGTCAGGGGCGCGGCCGTCGTGGGGGATACCGCTTTTAAGCTTGCCGCCTATCTGGCTGAGGAACACTGTGCCGCACTCTTTGGTGATGGCACATTCCCGCTGGTACGGGGTGAGATCCGGGTATCTGTCCTCCAGCTCTTGGGTGGAGAGGAAGGTGATCTCCCGGGTTAAAAAGTTATCCAGCTGTGGAAACTGGGCACACAGGTTTTGCTGGGTTGCCCAAAGTGCGGATATGATTTTTTGCACAACCGAATGGAGATACTCAGTTGTTCTTTGCTCCCGGTCAATTACCAGCTCCCAGTCCCACTGATCCACATACACCGAGTGGAGATTATCCAAAGTTTCATCTCTGCGAATGGCGTTCATATCGGTATACAAACCGCTTCCGGTGGAAAAACCATAGCGCTGGAGCGCCATACGCTTCCATTTGGCCAGAGACTGCACAATCTGCACTTCTTCGGTGATGTCCATGATATCAAACTGCACTGGGCGCTCCACACCGTTTAGGTTGTCGTTGAGTCCGGTACTGGGCCGTACAAACAGCGGTGCCGATACACGGGTAAGATGAAGCACCTCTGCCAGTTCGCGTTCAAAGGTGTCTTTCACCAGCTTGATGGCAACCTCTGTTTCCATAATGTTCAGTGCAGATTGGTATCCCTTTGGAATAATAAGTTTATCTGTCATGCTGCGCCTCCAATTTATAAGAATAGCGGGATTTTTCCAGTCCCGTTTTTGAGTACATAAAATAGTGATTGACCAAAAAGCTAACAGTTGTTACAATATATATAACAAATGCAACCACCGCCTGAGGAATGGGGTAACCGATATGCAAAGCATCATATGGCTGGCACTGGGCTACAATGTACCTGCCAATCCATCCAAAAACCGGGTATATGTTTGGCGCAAACTCAAGGAGATGGGCGCCGGATATTTTCGGCCCGGTGTTGCCCTGCTGCCCAAACATCCCCAAAGCATGGCGCAGTTTCGGGGCCTTGCAGCGAAAATACGAGATATGGGCGGGGATGCCTCTATTGTGGAAATGCGCTTTTGCGATCCTAGGGATGAAGCGGAAACCATAGAGCGGTTTCGCAGCCAATCGGAGATCGAATACAGGGAGCTGATTCGGGACTGTGCAGATCTGCTAGAGAATATCCACAAAAATCTGTTTCCAGACGACCAGCGCAGCGAACAGGTAAAGCGGGTTATCCGCAGATATGGCAAGGCCCGCGCAAGAGATTACTTCAAAGCCGGTAGCCGAAGCGCTCTTGCCAGTACACTGGACGAGCTGGCGGAGGATATTGGGGATTTGGGCAAACAAATCCGGGGTATTCTGGAAGAAATATAAATCTGGTATTATATAGGTAAGATCCACCGCATATGCCCAATGGGCGCATTCGGTGGATTTTTGTCTTGTCAAAATAAAAGATGCCCTGTAACCGCGTTGGACAAAAGCCGCCCCTTGGGTGTTAAGGCAATGGTATCTTGGGACAGCACCACCAGCCCTTGCTGCTCCAAGGATTTGGCTTTGGTGAGAATCTCTTGGGTGTCAATACCATAAAGGCCTTTGGCCTGAGATAGCTGTAGACCTTCCGCCAGCCGCAGCCGCAGCATGGCGTATTCGGCAAAGTCACCGCCCTCTCCATCCGGGATGATCTGGTCAAAGGGGGAGGAGGCGCTGCAAAATGCAGCCAAATCCTCATCAAAGGAAAACCGCTGCCCATTCATATAGGAATGGGCGGAGGGACCAAGCCCCAGATAGGGCTGACAGTGCCAATATTTTAAATTGTGGCGGCACTGTCCACCGGGTTTTGCAAAATTAGATATTTCATAGGTCTCAAACCCCTTGGATTCCAGTGCTGCGGTGCAATCCAGATACAAATTTGCAGCGGCTTCCTCGTCAGGGCAGTGGGGGGCGATGTTGTTTATAGCAAAGGCAGTACCTTCCTCTATCTTTAGTAGATAGGCCGACAGATGATCTACCGGAAGTTGGGTTAGAGCATCCAAGGTTATGGCCAAACTCTCTCGGGTTTGCCCTGGGATGGCCAGCATCACATCGGCAGAGATATGGGAAAATCCTGCTGCATAAGCGTCTTGTATGGCAGCTCGTGCCTGATTTGCTGTGTGGATTCTGCCCAGATCTGCAAGTTCGGTATCCACCATAGACTGTACCCCTAAGGACACTCGGTTAAAACCGCTTTTGCGCAGTGCCTGTAAGTCCCCTTGCGCCAGGGTTCCTGGATTTGCTTCCAGGGTGATTTCATCCTCAGCGCCAAGCCCCAATGCATCTGCCGCTGCTTCCACCAGTGCTGCAAGCCTAGTCACCCCAAACAAGCTGGGGGTTCCACCCCCAAGAAAAAGGGTATCTGCTTTTAATTTGCCAAAAGGGTGGCTGTTCATGCACTGGATAAGCGCTGCTAAATAGCGGTCAGCCTGCTGGGGAGTAAACGGCAGAGAGTAAAAGTCACAATAGGGGCATTTGCGCACACAAAAGGGAATATGAATATACAACCCAATGGTTTGTTCCATGGCTAGTTATCCAGCTTAAGAACAGCGGTAAACGCTTCTGGAGGAACCTCCACGCTGCCCAGCTGGCGCATACGCTTCTTGCCTTCTTTTTGCTTTTCCAACAGCTTCTTTTTTCGGGTGATATCGCCGCCATAGCATTTGGCCAACACGTCTTTGCGCATAGCCTTAACTGTTTCTCTGGCAATAATCTTGCCGCCAATGGCTGCTTGGATAGGCACCTCGAACATCTGCCGTGGAATATGCTCCTTTAGCTTTTCAGTCATCTTTCTGGCTCGGACATAGGCATTGTCGGCGTGTACGATAAAGGACAAAGCGTCCACCACATCGCCGTTTAGCATAATATCCAGCTTCACCAGCTTGGAGTCCCGGTAGTCGGCCAGCTCATAGTCAAAGCTGGCATAGCCCCGGCTCCTGGACTTAAGGGCATCAAAGAAATCGTACACAATCTCGTTGAGGGGCAGGTCGTAGCGGATTTCTACTCGGTCGGCTTCCAGATACTTGGTGTCTATATAGATGCCTCGGCGCTCCTGACACAGCTCCATAATGGTGCCGATATAGGCGGTGGGGGTTAGGATATTGGCCTTGACAAAGGGCTCCTTGGCAGACTGAATGGTAGCAGGATCCGGGTAGTTGGTGGGGTTGTCAATGGTTACCTCTTTGCCATTGGTAAGCATCAGCCGATAGATAACGCTGGGCGCAGTGGTGATGATGTCCAGATTGTACTCCCGCTCTATTCGCTCTTGGATAATCTCCATATGCAAAAGCCCCAAAAAGCCACAACGGAACCCAAAGCCCAATGCCACAGAGGTTTCCGGCTCGAAGGACAGGGAAGCATCGTTGAGCTGCAGCTTATCCAAAGCATCCCGCAAATCCGGGTACTTTGCACCATCCAGCGGATAGATACCCGAAAATACCATAGGCATAGCGGGACGATAACCAGGCAGAGGTTCTTTTGCAGGGGATTGGGCATCGGTGACTGTGTCACCCACTTGGGTATCCTTCACGGTTTTGATGCTGGCGGCGATATAGCCAACCTGGCCAGCATACAGCTCGCTGCAGGGGTTCATCCGCGTAGCACCCAAGGTGCCGATCTCCACCACCACAAACTCTGCGCCAGTCGCCATCATCCGGATAGACATACCGGGGCGCAGCACACCGTCCATCACCCGTACATATACAATAACACCACGATAGGTGTCGTAGTAGCTATCAAAAATCAGCGCACGCAATGGGGCGTCTTCATCGCTTTTGGGTGGGGGAATTTCCCGCACCACAAGCTCCAACACTTCTTCAATGCCTATGCCGTTTTTGGCTGAGATCCGGGGCGCATCCAAAGCAGGAATACCGATAATATCCTCCACCTCGTGTGCCACCCGCTCTGGGTCAGCAGAAGGAAGGTCAATTTTGTTGATAACCGGCACAACCTCCAGGTCGTGTTCAATTGCAAGATAGGTGTTGGCCAAGGTTTGGGCCTCGATGCCCTGGGAAGCATCCACCACCAGCACAGCCCCCTCACAAGCGGCCAAAGACCGGGATACCTCGTAGTTAAAATCCACATGACCGGGGGTGTCAATCAAATTCAGGTTATATTCCTTGCCGTCCTTGGCAAGATAGGTCATGTTTACGGCACGGGCCTTAATGGTGATGCCCCGCTCCCGTTCAATGTCCATATTGTCCAGCAGCTGATCCTCCATGTCTCGCTGGGCCACAGTAGAGGTAACCTCCAGCAAACGGTCTGCAAGTGTGCTTTTGCCATGATCAATATGGGCAATAATGCAAAAATTTCGTATATTGTCTCGCTGGTGGGACATAGGGCGCATTCTCCTTTTTACTAGGCTGCTGGCAGCGATTGTATCATCAAACCTATATGCATTTTAAACACCGTATCTGCGGCTGTTTTTTCACCCAAGCTGTGTTAATAAGATTCACTATAGGCATCGTTGGGCGTACACAGACACCGTATACTCTCTTGTGACTGTATGGGGATGCACATAGTTATAACTGTACTAGTATACCACAAAAGAGGTTTCACCCGCAATACACTGCCTCAGTTAAGTTAAAGGTGGATTTTACCGTATGAATAGGAGCCAAAAGCGGTATCAGTTAACCGATATTTTCTGCTGTACCCGACTGTTCTGCGGGACAAGACCCTTTTCGTGTATCTTCGAGGAAGTTTGTCTATCCCGGACAGCAGAATCTTTTTTTTCTATCAGTTTTTAGGGAATATCTTGTACAAGGCGCGAATATATTTGTCTTAGAAAATGATAAGAGGAGAGGTTATCCTTATGGAACTGAATTTGCAGCGGCAAAACATTACCATAAACGAAGCGGTATTCGATGGCTTTGTGGAGCAACCCATTGAGTGCGATGCGCTCCTGCCGGATTACTGCCCGGATATCGTCAAGGTGCTTAAGTGCACCGTCTCCACCCATATCGGATCTTCCACCATAAGCGGGGATCGGTTAACGGTGGAGGGCACCGCCATAGCCCATGTGTTCTATACCTCGGCAGACGGGGGCATTCGCCACGCAGAATTTAAAATCCCATTTGCCAAAACGGTGGATCTGCGTTCGGCCCCCACAGATCCCATTATCACCGTAACCCCAAGTGTAGATTATGTCAATTGCCGGGCGGTGAACCAGCGCCGCATTGATATCCGCGGGGCGCTGTCCATGGTCATAAAGGTGATGGACAGAGCGCACCAAGAGGTTATCAGTGATGCAGAAGGCGCCGGTCTACAGCTGCGTCGAGATATGGTGCAAGCCACCGATATCGTTGGCCAGGTGCAGTGTCCGTTTAACATTACCGAGGATTTGGAGCTGGGGATGGGCAAACAGCCTATCGCTTCTATTGTGCGCAGCGATTGCCGGGTGAACCTTCAGGATTACAAAGTTGTAGCAGGCAAGGTGGTTATCAAGGGAGATTTTCTGCTGCATGTTTTGTATGCACCCCAAGGGGAAGCAAATGCCCTAGAGGTTATGGAATACGCGCTGCCTATTAGCCAGATTATTGATTGTGAGGGAGTAACCGAGGACTGTCAATGTGATGTTCAGTTGGTGGTAGCCTCCTGTGATGTTCAGCCCAAGCTGGATGAAAGCGGCGAATACACCATGATAGCCTTGGATGCAAAGATTATGGCCGACATAGTGGCCCACCAGCATATGGAGGTGCCGGTTGCCAGCGACTGCTATTCCACCATGTATGAGTGCGGCTGCAAGCGCAAGATGGTGCAGTTTATCCGCCTTGTAGATGTCGTGCGAGAAGTCATTATGCACAAAGCCACCCTGGACCTGCCCGAAGAGGTAGACAGTGTTCTGGATGTATGGTGCGAGGTAGATAATGTATCCCACAAGCAGGTAGAAGGTGGATTGGAGGTTACCCTGCGGCTGACTGTGAGCATGTTTGCAAGGATGCAGGATGGATCCAACATGTACTTTGAGCAGTCCACCGATTTGCTCCAACAGATCCCGGTGGATACAACCTGCCCAGAACTTATCTTCGAGCCTTCCGCCGATATTCTCTCCTCCTCCTATACTATGGTGGGTAGAGATAAGATAGACATTCGCTGCGAAGTGCTGGTACGTGGTTGTGTGTATTGTTCTATTAAACAAAACGCCATTGCAGACATTACAGTGGATGAACAAAAGGAAAAGCAGAAGGATCCCAGTAAGCTTATTATCTACTACGCAGATCCCGGTGAAAGCGTGTGGGATATTGCCAAACACTACAATACCTCCGCCAATGCCATCTGGGAGGAAAATGCCGTGGAACAGGACATTTTGTCTGATAAAAAAATGCTTCTGATCCCGATAGTATAGATACGAAAGGCTGGAAAGGAGTTTTACGGCAATGGAAAACCGCAATATATACAAGGATATTGCCCAACGCACCGACGGGAATATCTACATAGGAATTGTAGGCCCTGTGCGAACCGGCAAATCCACCTTTATCAAAAAGTTTATGGAAACACTGGTGATTCCCAACATCCAAAGCGATTATGCAAGGGAAAGAGCGGTGGATGAACTTCCCCAATCCTCGGGAGGCAAGACCATTATGACCACCGAGCCCAAATTTATTCCCGAAGAAGCAGTGCATATTCAGCTGGGGGATAATGCTTCGATGAATGTGCGGCTTATTGACTGTGTTGGGTATATTGTTCCCAGCGCTTTGGGGTATATCGAAAATGAACAACCAAGAATGGTGGTCACCCCTTGGTACGATAAGGCCATTCCATTTAATATGGCGGCAGAGATTGGCACCCAAAAGGTTATCACCGACCACAGCTCTATTGGCTTGGTGGTCACCACCGACGGCACCATCAGTGACATCCCCCGTGGGGAATATGAAGAAGCAGAAGAGCGGGTTATCCAGGAGCTAAAAGAGCTTGATAAACCCTTTGCTATCCTGCTCAACAGTGCCTATCCCAACTCTAGGGAAACCCATGAGCTTGCCAGGTATATGGAAGAAAAGTATGGGGTACCTGTAATTGTCACCAACTGTTTGGATCTCAACGAAGAGGATATTCGCAATATACTGTCCAAAATCCTTTACCGGTTCCCGGTAAAAGAGGTGGCAGTGGATATTCCCGGCTGGCTTGTTGCACTAGAAAAAGACCACTGGTTAAAAGAGGATGTATATAGTGCCATTCAAAATGCTGCCCGGAATATTAACCATGTAGCAGAGGTTGCACCAAGTTTTGAGGTGCTCTCTGAAAGCGAAAACATTGCTGGCCACAGAGTGGAAGATATTGACCTTGGCAGCGGCTCTGTGCAAATTTCTATTACCTTGCCCAGTGATTTGTTCTATAAGATACTGGGAGAAGCTACCGGTTTGGAGATTGCCGGTGAGGCAGACCTCATGCCCAGCATGATAGAGCTTGCAAAAATCAAGAGAGCTTATGACAAAATCAGCGGTGCACTGGAAGAAGTAGCAGCCACCGGTTACGGAATCGTAATGCCGGGGCTGGAGGAACTGACTTTGGAAGAACCTCAGATTGTTAGTCAAGGTGGTAAATACGGAGTGAAGCTGAGAGCTTCCGCACCTTCAATACATAATGAGAGTAGCAAAAAGAAGTTTAAATTGTTTGCGTGGGGTGAGAAAAGACCGGTATCTATTGAAGGCAGAGTGTATGCTAATTGTTGGAGGAGAATAGCGTAACCGGCAGCTGAAAAGCTGCCGGTTAATGCGGACATGGGTCATCTGTTCTTTCTAATAGATAATCAATCGTTGTTTTGTGAAAATCAGCAAGCTTTATTAAGATATCTGTTGGGATATCCACTTCTCCACGCTCATAGTGGCTATATACTCTTTGGCTGCAATTTAAAATCTCAGCTATCTGTGTTTGTGTCATATCTTTGTCTTCTCGCAAATCTCTTATCCTTCGATACATCTTCTTCACCTCACGGCTTAATTTTATCTTAGCCGTAATATCTCTATTGACTTTTAGCCTTAAAACGGCTAAAATGTGCTTGAGGTGAGGTTATGCCAAGTTATAAGAAATTATACCATAAAACCTTCAATGCAATCACAGATGCGCAAGATCTCATCGAAAAGGCCTCCGCCATTTTGGTGAAGGCTCAGCAGGAATGCGAAGAGATCGTGATGGATTCGGGATACGATCCAGTTATAGTAGTAAACAAAGATAATGATAATTAAATAAAAAAATACAATATATAGTTGACAAATTAGTTTAAACACTATATAATGTATTCATAGTGTTTTATTTGAGTCTTTCGATGGACTTTCCATGTTGGCGTTTTCGTTGACGCTGTAATTTAACCTGATTAGGCGCAGTACTCCCTTTATGGGCGTGCTGCGCCTTTTTTGTCTTGAAAAGCTAGTAGCCAGATAGTTCATTACAATACAATTACATTATCGTAACACAAGCAGGCTGAATGAAATTGAGAATTCAAACATTCAGCCTGCTTTTATTTTTGCATCAAGAAGAAAGAGGGTATATCAGGAATGTACGGGACAATAGCCATCGTGTTTGTAAAGAGACTGCTTTGGACTCGCTTTGTCCGGAGCTCGTGGCAGGCTGTGGGAGAATGCCTCCCCAGGGCGCAGTCTGTTCCTCTCCTGTCTCCACGACAGGAGCAAAGTCCGTTTTGCTTCTCTCTGCCTAGGGAAGCGTGGGCGCACGCAATTTTGCACCGGACTACTCCGGTCTGCGCCTGCCGCCGGAAGCACGCTTCCAGATTCCATAGAATCAAGTGCGGCAAAATTACTCAACAGCACATTTGGATATTGGGTGGAGACAGAGGCGGAAAGGCCCATATAAGCCTAGCGGTAAAACCAAAATTCGGCTGTTCCATTCAGGAAATCCGCAGGAAACAGCGGGGTTTGCAGATGGGATAGTTATACCCAAAAGCGAAAGGAATGTCAATTATGATACAAAGCAAAAAGCATATCCAGCCCCTAATGGAGCAGGCTAGGAAGCTGTACCGGCATTGCCGGCAGGGCAGCTACAAAACTCGTGAGAGGTATTTTGCGGCGTTTAAGCGATTCCTGATTTTTCTTGCCGTCACATTCGGGCTGCAAAAGCTTGCGAACATCAGCGGGAAACACTTAGCTGCGTATGTATTTCATATGCAAGAGAAGAATTTGTCGGCGGCGACAATCAAAACAGATTTGGCAGCAATTCGGTTCTGGCATGATCAAATTGCGCAGGCGAAATACAAGCTGCCTGTGAACGATGCGTTTGGACTGGAGCGCCGGAGCTTTCTCGGTCATGACCGCACCTGGAGTGAAGAGGATTTTGCACACATGATTTCTGAGGCGGAAAAATGCGGGCGATTTGATTACAAGTCGGCATTAATTATTGCTCGCTATGCAGGGCTTCGTATTCATGAAGTGTTTAGAATTGACACCGCAATTGCCAAGGCTGCTTTTAAAAATGGATTCATAACCATCAAAGGCAAA
>CAYNCW010000003.1:0-24216 GCA_964395635.1 uncultured Oscillospiraceae bacterium | reverse complement strand
CTCTTGTTTTTCCAGTCCCTTTCTTTTATCATATGTTAGTGTTCATGCAACAACCGTTTTCTATATATAGGTTATCCAAAAATATCGCATTTTGAGAATTGAATGCTAAATAAAAAGACGGGACGGCGAAACCGGAACATAAACTCCGAAGCGCCGTCCATAAGCATTATATACTCTTTTTGTTCATATTGATACTTGGTGGCAAATATATATTGAACGGTTCATTTATGCGTCGCACTACTGACCCAACATTATCTTGGCGCATTTATAAACATCGCCGCAGCCCAGGGTTATGACCAAATCCCCTTCCTCCGCGTTTTGCATCACATACTCCGCTATCTCCTCAAAGGTGTTGAACCATACGGATCCAGGGATTTTGTCCGCAAGGTCCTTGGTGTAAATATTATAGGTATTCACCTCGCGGGCGCCCATAATCTCACTCATTACAACACGATGAGCAATGGAAAGGGCATCGGCAAAATCATCAAGCAAAAGGGAGGTGCGCGAATAGGTAAAAGGCTGAAACACTGCCCACACCTTTTTGTACCCCATTTCCACCGCTACTTCCAGCACTGCGCGAAGTTCGGCTGGATGATGGGCGTAATCATCGACAATGGTGATTCCCCTAGGGGTACCCAGCACTTCAAAACGTCGTCCGGCACCTGTAAAGCCTGGCAGAGTTTCTGCCAATTGTTCTGGTGTCATGCCCACCTGCAAAGCCGCGCTACATGCTGCTACTGCGTTTAATATGTTGTGTTTGCCCGGCACATTCAGGGTCAAAGATACTATTTTTTGGCCTTTGTGCAGCAAATCAAAGGTTGATGAGGTGGGGGAAGTGGTAAGGATATTTCCGGCGCTATAGTCATTGGTGATATTCAATCCAAAGGTGTATATGGGTTTATCTAACCCTTCTACCGCCTTTAAGGAGTTTTGGTCATCCCCATTGACAATGACCAGCTTGCTGGCATTTTCAGCGAATTTACGGAAAGATTTAATGACATTTTCTAGGGTACCAAAATAATCCAGATGATCGGCATCCACATTGAGGATAACCGAAATATCCGGCGACAGATGTAGAAAGGTATCCACAAATTCACAGGCTTCACATGTCATGATGCTGCTTTTGCCTGCCCGTCCATTGCCGCCGATAAGCGGTAGCTTGCCCCCAATTACAGCAGAAGGATCCAGCCCCGCCTTCACCAGCATATAGGTGAGCATGGATGTGGTGGTGGTCTTTCCGTGGGTGCCGCTGATGCAGACACAATCGCTGAATTGGCGGGTTATATACCCAAGCACCTGGGAGCGCTCAAAAGCGGGAATTCCATTTTCCCGGGCGGCCACCAGCTCAACATTGTTTTGCATAATGGCTGCGGAGTAAACAAGCATATCTGCGCCTTCTATGTTTTGTGCCTTGTGCCCTTCCATAACCCGAATTCCCATGGCAACTTCAGCAGCTGTGGTATCTCCGGGATTGTTGTCGGAGCCCTGTATGGCAAACCCCTGACCATGAAAAATTTGCACCAAAGGGAACATACCGGAACCGCCGATTCCTACAAAATGGATGCACTTTACTTGAGGCAACAATTGTTGCAGCGTCATAAACTCTCTCCTTGCTCTGTGATAAGTCCATAATTTTTTATAGTATAATTATATTGCGTTCTAACAGTAAAATAAACAGTTTTTTGTAAATAGATTTTCCATAAAAGGAATAAAATCAGTATATGCATTGAATACTAATGGCAGGAGCCATGACATGCAAGGCATCAGCAATCTTGTTTCCAGGACAAAGTAGGAGGTTTTCTTTTTGAATATTACAGATATACGGGTAAGAAGAACGTACCAGGATACACGCCTGAAGGCGCTGGTCTCAGTGACCATTGACAACGATTTGGCTGTGCATGACATAAAGGTTATTGAAGGCCCTGAGCGGTTGTTTGTGGCAATGCCCAGCCGCAAAGACGACAACGGCGTTTTCCGGGATATTGTCCACCCTATTACACCTGAAGCCAGAAAGATATTAGAGGGCAAAATCCTCACAGCTTATCAGGAATACCTGGATAAGGCTAAGGCTGAAGAGACGCTGCAGGGGGATATGAACTCCGGCGACAATGCAGCGGCTCCGCTGAACTAACACCGCTGCTTCATAAAAATACAGACAAGCCGTGAGAGGATCTCGCGGCTTGTTTTCCGTTAACCAGGGCTACATGGCAAACAGCTGGTGCTACTGGCAGTCCAGCACACAGGTCATGACAGCAATCATCATAAAAATAGGGCCCTGTTTGTCTGCTAAAATGATGGATAATCCAAAATGTGAAAACTTGTGGGGGAAAATTTGAATCTGCAAAGGTTCTACGGTATAATAATTAAGGTAGACTATCCCACTAGAACTATAACTGGAAATAAAGGACAAAGAAAGGGCGGCCACGGTGAAAAATCATTTTTCTGTTAAGTTATCCAGCCTTATTAAAGCCCATAATCTAGACGTTATTTATCTGCCATGCGATCCAGGAGAAATTGAGGTTACCACAACCGAGGTGAATCGGCCAGGACTGCAGATGGCAGGCTTTTTTACCTTTTTTGATAACCAGCGCATACAGATTATTGGCAAAAGTGAAATTGCTTATTTGGAGCAGTTTGATAAAGAAGAGCGCAAACGCTGTATTGACGCCATTTTTGCACAACGGCCGGTTGCGGTGGTTGTGGCAAGAGGTATCAGCATATTTCCAGAAATGGCACAGGCAGCCCAGAAAAATCGATGTGCACTGCTCTCCACCGATATCAGCACATCTGAGTTTTTATCCTCCCTTATTGCAACACTGAATGTGGAGCTGGCTCCGCGGATTACCCGCCACGGTGTATTGGTAGAAGTCTACGGCGAGGGTGTTCTTCTTTTGGGCGAAAGCGGTGTGGGCAAAAGCGAAACAGCAATGGAGCTGGTGAAGCGGGGACACAGGTTAATTGCCGATGACGCAGTAGAAATTCGCCGGGTGTCTGCCCAAACATTGGTGGGCAGCAGCCCAGAGAATATCCGCCACTTTATGGAACTGAGAGGTATTGGCATTATAAATGTGCGCCGAATCTTTGGTATGGGTGCAGTTAAGGTAACCGAGCAGATTGATATGGTTATTCAGATGGAACAATGGGATTCCCAAAAGGTATACGACCGGATGGGTATTGAAAACGAATATACCGAGATTTTAGGCAACCGGATCCCCTTTATGACCATTCCGGTAAAACCTGGCCGAAATCTGGCTGTAATTATTGAGGTTGCAGCTATGAATCACCGCCAAAAGGATATGGGATACAATGCTGCCCAGGAACTGCTGGCCAAACTTGGCATGGCAGACGATCTACCTGCTGATGCGGTTATTCACGGAGATTGGGATTAGGCTTTATAGAACCACCCAGTTTTCCCACACTTTTATAAACGGAGATACAGCGCTATGATATCGCTTATTGCAGATACACATACCCACACCTTAGCCTGTGACCATGCGTATTCCACCTTTAGCGAGAATGTTGAGGTAGCGGCAAAAAAGGGCCTTAAGTTTTTGGCCATGACCGAACATTCTCCGTCTTTGCCCGGTGGTCCCTCTTTCCTATATTTCAGCAACCTGCATATGCTGCCCCGGTATCGACAGGGAGTAATGATATTAAAAGGTATAGAGCTGAATATACTGGATTATACCGGTGAGCTGGATACCCCCGGTAGATATATGGACAAAATGGAATGGGTGATAGCCTCTTATCATCAAACCAACATAAGCCCTGCTGGAGTGAAGGATCATACCAATGGATGGATGCATGTTGCAAACAATCCGCTTGTGCACGTCATCGGCCACTGTGGAGATCCCCGGTACCCCTTTGATATTCAGACAGTGGTAAAGGAGTTTGCCGCAACCGGTAAAATAGTGGAGATTAACTCCCATTCCTTTTCTGGACGTATGGGCTCGGGGCCAATCTGTCGTCAGGTGGCCCTGTGCTGTGCCCAGTACGGTGTACCTATTGTGGTGAGCTCGGATGCCCATTTTTGTGACCATGTAGGCAACTTTACCCATGCTGTTGCAATGCTGGAGGAGATAGACTTTCCCCAGGAGCTGATACTCAACGCGGAGTATGACCGCTTTTTAGCCGCTGCACAAAAGGCCAGCGGAAAACAACTAATCGACGAAAAGTAGAGGAAATACCATGGACAAAATTGCATGTCTGGAACAATACTGCAATCAAAATAGCATACGGGGCAGCAAGGATGTTGCCCTGAGGGAATACTGCACCTTTAAAATTGGTGGGCCTGCAGATTTTATGGTTTGGCCGGGCAGTGAGGAGCAGCTGGCGTACCTTTTACGCTATTTACAGCAACAAGACATGCGCTATATGATTTTGGGCAGAGGTTCCAATGTGCTTTTTTCAGATAGGGGTTACCGGGGTGTGATTATCTGTTTGGGAACAGATTTTTCTCAGATGGAGCTTATAGAAGAGAATGTGATTGCCTGTGATGCCGGTGCTTCTTTGATGCAGCTTTGCCGGTATGCTTTGGAAAAGGGTCTCTCCGGTCTGGAATTTGCTTATGGAATCCCCGGCACTGTTGGCGGGGGTGTGTATATGAATGCCGGTGCCTATGGGGGGGAGATGAAGGATGTGCTGCGCAGCACCTGGCATCTGTCTCCGGATGGGTCAATTGCCAACCTCTCCGGCCAAGAGATGGAGCTGAGCTACCGCCACAGTGTGTATACCGATTCGGATAAAGTAATAACTCGGGCGGAGGTTCGCCTGACCCCAGGGGATCCAGAGGAAATTCGCGGGCGCATGGAGGATTACATGCAGCGGCGCAGATCTAAGCAGCCCCTGGAGTATCCCAGCGCCGGCAGTACCTTTCAGCGCCCACAAGGTGCCTATGCCTCCGCACTCATCGACCAGTGCGGCCTGAAAGGGCACCGGGTTGGCGGGGCGATGGTAAGCGAAAAACACGCGGGGTTTGTTATTAGTGCCCACAACGCTACCTGTGCCGATGTTCTGGAGCTGATGAGGCAGATTCAGCAGGTGGTACTTAAACAAACCGGCTTCCAGCTGGTGAATGAAGTGAAGATAATACCGGAAGCATAAATTGAGGAGAACCCTCGTAAGGAGGGAAAAACACATGGATTTAATTATTGTAACAGGAATGTCCGGTGCTGGGAAATCTCTGACCATCAATGCGCTGGAGGATATGGGGTATTACTGTGTGGATAACGTTCCTCCCAGGCTGGTGGCAAAATTCGCGGAGCTACCTATGCAGTCGGATGGAAAGATAGCGCGGATTGCCCTTGTTGTGGATGTGCGCAGCAAAGAGCTGTTTGCTGAGTATGTGGCCTGCCTGGATGAATTGGAAGCTACTGAATCCCAGATAAAAACCGTTTTTCTGGATTGTGACGATGCCACCTTGCTGCGGAGATACAAAGAAACCCGCCGTCGGCACCCGCTATTATCCAGCGAGGTAACCTCGGTGGAACAGGCTATCTGCAAAGAGCGGGAAATGATGAGTACCGCCAGGGAGCGGGCAGATTATCGGGTGGATTCTTCCCATCTTTCTGCAGCTAAAATGCGTAGTTATATTCAGGAGCTGTTCTCGGATGGCATCAGCCAGTCTATGGTGGTTTCCATTTACTCCTTTGGGTTTAAATACGGCACCCCAACCGATGCGGATCTGGTATTTGATGTGCGCTGTCTGCCCAATCCTTTCTATGTGGAGGAGCTGCGGGAACTTACCGGTTTGGATGCTCCGGTAAGGGAGTATGTTTTGCAGTTTAAACAAGCCCAGGGGTTGATACCCAGGCTGCTGGATTTGCTGGAGTATCTCATGCCTTTGTATGTGCAAGAGGGGAAAAGCCAGTTGGTGATTGCCATTGGGTGCACTGGAGGAAAACACCGTTCGGTGGTGTTTACCCAGTTGGTTGCCAGCCACTTGCGGGATATAGGCAACGACGTTCATGCAAGCCACCGGGATATGCACCGTTAAAAACCTATTAGCATAGCTCAAAACGCTATATTTACAGGCGCAACTATTTATCGGTCACTTAGAACAGGGGAACCCTTATGTCCTTTTCCAATGATGTAAAAACCGAGATACTGGAAAACAAGCCTTTGCGTGTGCGCTTTAGAAAAGCCCAGGCGTATGGGCTGTTTCTGTTTGCACGGCATTTTAATGAAAATACCATTTCTATGACCACAGAAAGCGAAGAAACCGCAAAGCTATATGCCCAAATGGCAAAGGATCTGGCTGGAAAGTCGGTACAGGTGAACATTAAGGAACGCTCTAGTCAGAAGAAAACCCTGTATGAGGTATCCTTGCCCAAACAAGAGGACAGGCTGCGGCTGTTGGCTGCATTGGGGCACACTACCGCAGATGGCATTAACAGAGAGAGCAGCACAACTGGGGAAGAGGTAAATGCATTTTTGGGTGGCGTTTATCTTGCCTGTGGAAGTCTAACCGATCCGGCCAAAAGCTATCACTTGGAATTTGTGGTGCGGGATCCTGTGCTTTTAACCCAGCTTGCTGCCATTTTGGATCAGGTGGTACCCGGGGTACGGGAAAGTACCCGGCGGGGTGCAGGAATTCTGTACTATAAGGAATGTGCCCAAATTGAAGATTTGTTGGCAGCCATTGGTGCCAGCAAGGCCAGTCTTGCCATGATTGAGGTGGAGATCTTTAAGGGGGTGCGCAACAAAGCCAATCGGGTAACCAACTGCGAAACTGCCAACATTGATAAGCTTGTAAAGGCAGCTTCCAGTCAGATTGAGGATATACAGTTTATTATCAGCAAAATGGGAGAAGACTGGTTACCTGAATCTTTGCGTGCGGTTGCCTTGCTGCGGCTGGCCAATCCGGAACTGTCGCTGCGGCAATTGGCGGAGGAGATCCCCGGAGGGATCAGCCGTTCGGGTATGCACCATCGGCTGGACAAGTTGTCCAAGCTGGCTGAGCAGCTGCGTCTGGAATTGGAACCGAAAGGGGGGGCATAAATGGTGTCGGATTTTGTGCATCTGCACGTACATACGGAATACAGCTTGTTGGATGGCGCCTGTAAGCTGGCCCCATTGGTAGCCAAGGCCAAGGAGCTGGGGCAAACCGCCATGGCCATAACCGACCACGGGGTTATGTACGGTGTTATCGACTTTTATAAAGAATGCAAAAAACAGGGAATCAACCCCGTTATCGGGTGCGAGGTGTATATGGCTCCCCGCACCCGCCACGACAAGCAGCACAAGGTGGACGGATCTCCTCACCATTTGATTCTGCTATGTAAAAACAACCAGGGGTATCAAAACCTAATTAAGCTGGTGTCCCTGGGATTTGTGGAGGGGTTTTATTCAAAGCCCAGAATAGACCGGGAAATCCTGGAACAACACCATGAGGGCCTTATTTGTTTGTCCGCCTGTTTGGCGGGGGAGGTGGCGCGGCATTTGATGGCGGGAAACCATCAAAAAGCCAAAGATACGGTGCTGTACTATAAGGGGTTGTTTGGTGAGGACTACTACCTGGAAATGCAAAATCATGGCATTCCCCAACAGGTGGAAATCTTACCCAAGCTGGCAGCTTTGGCGGAGGAAACCGGCGTGGGGTTGGTGGCTACCAACGATCTGCATTATATAGAAAAAGAAGATTCCAGGATGCAAAATGTGCTGGTATGCATCCAAACCGGCTCTACGGTGGAGGAAGGCAGCGGCATGGAGTTTTCCACCGAAGAGTTCTATGTTAAAAGCGGCGATGAGATGCGCACCCTCTTCGGCCAATATCCTGGCGCTTTGGAAAACACGGTGAAGATAGCTGAACAGTGTCAGGTGGAGTTTGTGTTTGGGCAGACCAAGCTGCCTTACTTTCAGGCACCGGACGGTCAGGACAATGTCACATACTTCCGGGAAATGTGCTACCAGGGATTGCACCGATATTATGGCAACAACCCAGATCCGGAGATAGTCAGTAGATTGGAGTTTGAGCTGGACGTCATTATCCGCATGGGGTATGTGGATTATTACCTTATTGTGTGGGATTTTATTGATTATGCAAAGCGCCAAGGGATACCGGTGGGACCTGGACGGGGCTCCGGGGCAGGAAGCTTGGCGGCCTATTGTGTGGGCATAACCGGCATCGATCCCATACGCTACAATCTGCTGTTCGAGCGGTTTCTGAATCCAGAACGGATAAGCATGCCGGATTTTGATATTGATTTCTGCTATGAACGGCGGCAGGAGGTCATTGACTATGTGGTGGAAAAGTACGGCTCCGACCATGTGGCGCAGATAATTACCTTTGGTACCATGGCAGCAAGAGGTGCTATTCGGGATGTAGGCAGAGCACTGGGGGTAAGCTATCAGCAATGTGATAGCATTGCTAAGTTAATTCCCTTTGAACTGGGCATGACCATCAAGCGAGCGCTGGAGGTATCCGGCGAGCTGCGGGAAATCTACGAAAACAGTGGGCAGAATAAAGAGCTTATCAATATGGCACAAAAAGTAGAGGGGATGGCTCGTCATGCCTCCACCCATGCAGCTGGGGTGGTGATTACCCGGGATTCAGCAGATGCCTATGTGCCACTGGCAAAAAACGATGCTTCAGTTGTCACCCAATTCCCCATGACCACCCTAGAGGAGCTGGGGCTGCTAAAAATGGACTTTTTGGGGCTACGCAACCTCACGGTTATCAGCGATGCCCAAGAGATGATACGGCGGTATCAACCGGACTTTGCCATCGAGAATATATCCCTGCAGGATTTGGGTGTGTTTGAAATGCTGTCCAAGGGTCAGACCAGTGGCGTATTTCAGTTTGAGTCTGCAGGTATGAAAAATGTGCTGGTGCAGCTCAAGCCCGAACATATGGAGGACTTGATAGCGGTTATCTCCCTATATCGTCCGGGACCCATGGATTCTATTCCCCGGTATATTCAAAATCGCCACAATCCAACACTGGTAACCTATAAACATCCTTTGCTGGAAAACATCCTGAAGGTTACCTATGGCTGTATTGTATACCAAGAGCAGGTTATGCAGATTTGCCGAGAACTGGCGGGCTACAGCTATGGCAGAGCGGATTTGGTGCGCCGGGCCATGTCCAAGAAAAAGATGAATGTAATGGAAAAGGAGCGCAAAAACTTCATTTATGGCGCCCGCAAAGAGGATGGTAGCATCGAATGTGTGGGAGCGGTGGCCAATGGTGTCAGTGAGGTGGTGGCCAACGAAATATTTGACGAGATGAGCTCCTTTGCCTCTTATGCCTTTAATAAATCCCACGCTGCAGCTTATGCACTGGTTTCCTACCAGACAGCATACCTAAAATGCCATTACCCCAAGGAGTATATGGCCGCACTGTTAACCTCGCTGCTGGATAACACGGACAAGGTTATAGATTATATCTCCGAAGCCAAAAAAATGGGGATACCTGTGTTACCGCCAGATATTAACCGCAGCGGCATGGGCTTTGTAGTGGTGGAGGACAGTATTCGATTTGGACTTTTGGCCATTAAAAATCTAGGCCGAGGGTTTATCAAAGGATTGATGCAAGAACGGCAGAATGGGCCGTTTGTCAGTTTGCTGGATTTTTTGGAGCGGATGCATGGCAAAGAATTGAACAAGCGTGGGGTAGAAAGTCTAATTAAATCCGGCGCGTTGGACTGCTTTGGCCATGAACGAGGCGCTATGCTTCATGATCGGGGTTTCCCAAGGCTTTTAGAAAACATTGAAGAAAAACATCGCAACAATGTGTCCGGTCAGATTGACCTGTTTGGCGGAGGCACAGGCGCTGAAATACACTATCAGCTGCCTTCTATAGAACCACTTTCGCCTATGCAACGGCTTAGCTTTGAAAAGGAAACCACCGGTTTATATATTACCGGGCATCCTTTGGCTGAGTATGACCAGATAGCACAGCGGATTGAAGCGGCAACCATACAAAGCCTGGCAACAGAGAAGACTTCAGATGGCGAAATGGTGCAAGTGTTGGGAATTGTAGCGGGCAAAAAGCTGAAAACCACCCGCAGCAACGATATGATGGCATTCCTCCAGCTGGAAGACAAAACCGGTTCTATAGAAGTGATTGTTTTCCCCAAAGCCTATGAGCGATATGCCACCCAGTTAGCAGTTGGTAATGTATTGGCAATAACTGGCCGGGTAAAAGCAGAAGAAGAAAAGGCACCGCAAATTGTTTGCGATAATGTGTATCTGCCCACCCAAGCGGAGAAACTAACAGAGAAGGGCACAATGGATTTAGACAAAACCCCACAAAAGCAGCAGGCCAATACCCAAACAATACAGCAAGCAAACCCGAAAACAGACGCTCGGCATGGGCTGTATCTAAAATTTTCTGCGCAAAAAAGTGATCTGATACAGCCAGCTACCAATTTTTTGCACGTGTTTGAAGGGCCGGTTCCGGTATACTTCTATTATCAGGAGGAAAAAAAATACCTGCTTACCCCTCAAAGCTATTGGGTTTTGCCCAATGATGTGCTTATTCGGGAACTAAAATATTTGTTGGGGGAAGAAAATGTGGTTTGTAAATGGTAGCATTTGCGAACATTTCTAAATCTTGACAACCGACGGGTTGTATTTTATACTAAAGCTGAGCTTGCCAATTTACGGCAAAATATATAGGCAGGCAGAATCTGTGTTTAAATTTTAAGGGAGGGACATGTGGATGAGTGAGATTAAAACAATTGGCGTGTTAACTAGTGGTGGTGACGCACCTGGCATGAATGCGGTTATCCGTGCGGTTGTGCGTTCCGCACGATTTAATAAAATAGGGGTAAAAGGGATTAAGAGAGGCTTTAGCGGCCTGATTAACAACAATATTGTGGATATGACATTACGCAGTGTTAGCGGTACTATGCAGCGTGGTGGCACCATTTTGCATTCTGCCCGCTGTCTGGAGTTTAAAACAGAAGAAGGCCTTGAAATCGCCAAGAAAAACTGCCTTGAGGCGGGTATTGACGGTCTGGTTATCTGTGGGGGCGATGGTTCCTTCAGGGGAGCTAGAGACCTGTCTCTGCGTGGAATTCCCTGCATTGGGATACCTGGCACCATCGACAACGACATCGCCTGTAGCGATTACACCATCGGCTTTGACACTGCAGTAAATACCGTTATTCAAAATGTGGATAAGCTGCGGGATACCTCTGAATCTCACAACCGCTGTTCGGTGGTGGAAGTTATGGGCCGCCACTGTGGAGATATTGCCCTGAATGCAGCGATAGCCTGCGGTGCGGAAGCAGTGCTGTTGCCTGAGGTAAAATATGACTTTAATCGGGATATTATCGCGAAGCTGAACAAAGCACTGGAAATAGGCAAAACCCATTTTATCGTTATTGTTGCAGAGGGTGTTACCAAAAAGAATTTAGGAGAGCATCTTTCTCTTAGCAGTGAGGCTCTGGCTCAGTATATTGAACTGCAAACCGGGGTGGAAACCCGTGCTACGGTAATTGGGCATGTACAAAGAGGTGGTGCCCCCCTGATGCGAGACAGAGTGGTGGCCTCCAAGATGGGCAACTTTGCAGTGGAACTGCTGTTGCAGGGCAAGGGAAACCGGGTGGTGGCTATGAAGGATAATCAAATTGTTGATTTGGATATATACGAAGCATTGGAAATGAAAAAACCATTAAATAAAGATTTATTTAGAGTGTTTAGTGAAATTTCCTAACTATATGCAAATAGCCGTAAGGGTAGAGACAAAAAGCCACTGCCCTTTTCGGCTTTTATTTTAGAAAACAGAAAACTGCAGGTAGCAGTAACGTGAAAAGGGAGATCGCAATGACCGAAAATTGGAATGTCCAAAGAAATCTAACCATGCTGCTTGATTTTTATGAGCTTACCATGTCCAATGGGTACCTTGCCAACGGGCTACAGGATCAGGTGGCAGTGTTTGATATGTTTTTCAGACGTATCCCAGACAAAGGTGGGTTTGCCATTTTTGCTGGATTGGAACAGCTTATTGATTACCTGAAAAATTTGAAGTTTTCCGAGGAAGACATTGCGTACTTACAATCAAAAGGCGTTTTTGACCAGCGTTTTCTGGACTACTTACAAAACTTTGAATTTACCTGTGATGTATGGGCATTTGCCGAAGGAACCCCTATTTTTCCGGGGGAGCCCATTATTGTAGTGCGGGGCCCGGTGATTCAGGCTCAGTTGGTGGAAACTATGGTACTCCTCACCATCAACCATCAAAGCTTGATTGCAACAAAAGCCAATCGGGTGCTGCGTGCTGCCCAGGGACGGCCGATTATGGAGTTTGGTTCCCGCAGAGCACAAAGCTATGATGCAGCTATATTAGGGGCAAGAGCTGCCTATATCGGTGGATGCACCTCCTCTGCCTGTGTTATGGCGGATAGAATGTTCGGTATCCCTGCAGTAGGTACCATGGCCCACAGTTGGGTGCAGATGTTTGACAGTGAATACGAGGCCTTTAAAGCCTATGCACAAATGTACCCCAACAATTGCACCTTACTGGTGGATACCTATAATGTGGTTCGGTCGGGGGTTCCCACCGCCATTCAGGTGTTTGATGAAGTGTTGGCACCTATGGGCCATCGTCCCAAAGCAATACGTATAGACAGCGGCGATATAGCCTATCTTTCTAAAAAATCCCGTAAGATGTTGGACGATGCTGGGTACAAGGATGTTAAGATCATTGCCTCCAACTCCTTTGATGAATATATTATCCGCGATCTGCTGATCCAAGGCGCTGAAGTGGATTCCTTCGGAGTGGGGGAAAAGCTTATCACCAGCAAATCCGAGCCGGTTTTTGGTGGTGTGTATAAGCTGGTAGCTATGGAAAAAGAGGGCGCCTATCAGCCCAAAATCAAGTTGAGTGAGACGGTTGAAAAAATTACCACACCTGGCTTTAAACGAGCATACCGTATTTTTAGCAAGGAAACCGGACAGGCCATCGCTGATTATGTAGCTTGTTTTGAAGAAGAGCTGGATCCCCAAAAACCCCTTGTGCTGTTTGATCCCAGTGCAGTATGGAAAAAGAAAACGGTGCAGGAGTATGTGGCACAAGATCTGCTCATCCCTATATTTCAAAAGGGAAAATGTGTTTACACTTCGCCATCCTTGCCCGAAATACAAGCCTATTGCAAACAGCAAATAGACTGCTTGTGGGATGAAGTAAAACGGTTTGAACATCCCCACAGGTACTATGTAGACCTATCACAGAGGTTATGGGATATGAAGCAAAATATGCTGGTTTCGGTGGAAAACCAACTGCGATAAACGGTAAAAAACGGGGCTGTTGCAACCAACATCCAACAGGATGTGGTGCAACAGCCCCGTTTTTTGTGCATAGGAACATTACATGCTTTTGGTGTTGTCCCGAACTTCCAATAGCTTGTTTTTCAGCTGGATTTCAATCTGTTGCAGTTCGGCTTCAGCTTCTCTGCGTTTAGAACGGCCTTCCTGCTGGATGGTCAGCACCTCGTCTAAAGTGGTGATGAGAGACTGGTTGGTGTGGCGCAGGGTTTCCATATCCACAATGCCCCGTTCGGACTCTCTGGCGGTTTCGATAGTGCTGGTTTTTAAGGTATCCGCATTTTTCCGCAGCAGTTCATTGGTGATGTCGGTTACCTGGCGCTGTGCCTGAATAGCGTTTTGGGAATGAGCCAGCCCCAGTGTAAGCACCATTTGGTTTTTCCACAGGGGGATGGTGTTTACAATGGAGGATTGGATCTTGTCAATCATAATGCTGTTGTTGTTTTGCACCATTCGGATCTGGGGTGCCATCTGCATGGAGATGGTGCGTGTAAGCTCCAAATCATGGAGCTTCTTTTCAAAGCGGTTGCACAGTTCGGCCAGATGGTTGGCGGCCTGGGCATCTTCCTGGCTAGTGCTTGCAAATGCTTTGTCTCGCAGTGCAGGCAGCTGGTTCTCCATCACATCCTTAAGTTTTTCTTTGCCGGCAAGAATGTACATGGTGAGCTCTTTAAAATAGGCAAGATTCATCTCATACATTTGATCCAGCATAGCTACATCCTTTAATAGAACCAGCTTATGCCCTTCTAAATTGTCTACAATCTTATCAACATTTTTTTCAACCGAGTTGTACCGAGCTTTTACCTGCTCCATCTGGGTACCGGCTTTTTTAAACATGCCCAGTAAGCCCTTTTTCTCTTCTTGGATATCAAAACCTTTGAGCTCGGTCACCAAATTGGTGATCATATCACCAACTTCACCAATATCCTTGCCTTTCACATTCCGTAGAGCGGTTTCAGAAAAGCTAGAAATTTTTTGTTGGGCAGGGGCACCATACTGCAAAATTTGTGCAGTGTTTGTAATGTCAATCTTAGCCGCAAATTCATGGACGACAGCTTGCTCCTGAGGGGTAAGCTTCTGCAGCTCGTCAACTGGGTTGGGTTTTACAGTATCCTGTATCGATGGAGCTTGGGGAGCAGGGGTTGTTTCCAGGGTTAATGTTGGTTCAGGGATAGGCTGGGTCTCCGGCACCAAAGTAGGCTGTATTTCCAGTTGAGGTGCCTTTGGCTCTTGATTTTCCATAGTGAGTTCTCACCTTTCCGCAATATTTAAGAGGCTGCTATGCTTTGCTTTTGGTTATATCCAGTGATCCAAGGCCTTCCCGGTGGAGCATCCCCTTCATAACATCAATTTCCGCTGATATATCCACCGCTTTATCTACATAGAGGTTGTCCAACTCACGCTGAAACGCGTCTACTATTGTGTCCAGCATTTCTTCTATCTTTTGCATAGAACGCACCATATTCTCTGAATGCACAGGCTGAGAAGCAAAATTGGTATGTTCGGTGAGCAGTTTAACGGTGGTGGGTAGATAATAATTCATAAACTGACGGGCTTGCCGCACCTTTTCCGGATGCTCTTTTAGATGATTTACAATTTCCCATGCTGTTTTGGTCATCTTTTCTACCTTGCTGTCAATTTTGGGGTCGGTGATCTTTCTGTCCAGCACTGCCAGTTGGTCAAAGTGTTGGGCAGCGGTATTGAGCATACTGTCTAAATCGCTGTTGCCGGTGCTGATAGGTTGGGTTTTTGGCAGCAAAAATGGTGTTTCCACATATCGAATGGTTTTAGGCATAAAAACATATCCAATAACAAACACCATAGAAGAAAAGACCAAGGCGATAATCATGGTGGTTGTGGTGATGGGGGATATGCCCACAATGGTGAAAAACACTGCAAAAAACAAGAGAAATGCCCAGCGGGACCGACAGGTTTTGGTTTTTAATATAGTGTCCCCCTGGGGTTTAATTCCAGGCTGTGCATTGTCAATTGCCACCTCTTGGCGCAGCAGATCCAACTGTAGGTAGGGGTAGTAGCCCCGCGCAGCCATAACGCCAAGATCGTTTAGCAGCTTGTCCGTAGTTGTTCCCATAAGTTCCGCCAGAGTTTGAATACCCACCCTGTCTCCATACTTTTCTGCCTTTCGCACAATTCTGCGGCAGCGTTCCATAACAATAAGGGTTTGCAAGGCGTTTCCAAACAATAAGATGGTCCAGGTAGCACCCGCTAGAAATAGAAACCCTGACATACCGGCACGTATAACCACCGACCCCAGTGCCAGCACACCAAATACAATCGCCACGCCGGCGCTTAACACCATTTGCAAAATAGCGAAAAAAATGCTGGCACCCACATTGCTTTTTCTAGCAATTCGCATTATTGGACCTCTTTTCTACTGTTACTTTTAACAATAAGTTTACCAAATTCTCATGCGTTAAGTCAATGTAAAGATTGTAACGGAATAATGAACAGTGGAAAAAGGGAAAAAAACATATGCAACAGGCTTGACCTTCGTATCAGTTGGCGATAATATAGAGAGGTAGCGGCAATACAGTTTGCAAAGGAGAAAGTGGAATGAAAAGCGAAGAACGACTGCAAAAAAGCAAAGACCTTCGGAGAGACATCCTCACTATGATCCACAATGCGGCTTCCGGACATCCCGGCGGGTCCTTGGGTATCGTGGAAATTCTCATGGCTTTGTACTATGAGGTAGCCAACATAGATCCCCAAAACCCACAAATGGAAAAAAGGGATCGCATTGTGCTCAGCAAGGGGCATGCAGCACCGGCACTGTATGCAGTGCTGGCGGATTTAGGGTATTTCCCTAAAGAGGACATGAAGAAGTTTCGCCAGATAGATGGTCATTTGCAGGGACATCCAGACATGAAAAAAACCCCTGGTGTAGATGTGAACACAGGTTCGCTGGGTCAGGGTGTTTCAATAGCCGTGGGTTTGGCTATTGCCGCCAAATACCAAAAGCAGGATCATATGGTGTATGCAATATTGGGTGATGGAGAAATTCAGGAAGGCCTTGTTTGGGAAGCAGCTATGGCTGCTGCTCACTACAAGCTGGACAACCTCACCATTTTGCTGGATCACAACAACTGCCAGATTGACGGCTTTGTAACCGATGTTATGGATGTAGGAGACCCGATTGCCAAGTTCCGCTCCTTTGGATTTGATTGTCATGATGTGGATGGACACAATATTGACGAGATTGTAGCCGCCCTGAAAGCCCCTGTTGCCGGAAAGCCCAAGATGATCCATTGCCGCACCATAAAGGGCAAAGGGGTATCCTTTATGGAAAACAAGCCTGGCTGGCATGGAAAGGCGCCAAACGCCGATGAATATGCGGCTGCATTGCAGGAATTGGGGGTAGAGGTTAATGGCTGAGAAAAAATCACTTAGAAATGCCTACGGCGAGGCTCTGGTAGAGTTGGGTGCAAAAAATGATAAAGTTGTAGTGCTGGACGCAGATTTGGCCCATGCCACAATGACAAATACCTTTTCAGCCCAATATCCCGAAAGATTTTTTGATTTCGGCATTGCCGAAGCTAATATGATGTGTGCCGCTGCCGGTATGGCACATGCAGGATTAATGCCCTTTGCCAGCACCTTTGCTATCTTTGGTGCAGGACGTGCCTTTGAACAGATTCGCAACTCCATTGCATATGTGAACGCAAATGTAAAGCTGGGTCTTTCTCACTCCGGCTTATCGGTAGGAGAAGACGGCGGCAGCCACCAAAGTATTGAGGATATTGCCCTGATGCGCGCTTTGCCCAATATGACCATCTTTGTGCCCTGTGATGCAGTGGAGACCAAGAAAGCTGTTTATGCAGCAGCAGAAATAGACGGGCCGGTTTATATTCGTGTAGCCAGACCAGTGGTGGATGTGATCACTCAAGACAAAACTCCCTTCATTCCTGGCAAGGCAAATGTTATGCGGGACGGAACCCAGGTGGTTATCATGACCATGGGTCTTATGGTACCTGTGGCATTGGCAGCAGCAGAGTCCCTGGCTGCGCAAGGTGTAAGCGCCGCTGTGGTCAACTTCCATACAGTAAAACCCTTTGATTGTGCTTGTGCGGCGGAGATGGCCACAAAATGTGGTAAAGTTATTGTACTTGAAGAGCATTCGGTTATTGGTGGTTTGGGTAGCGCAGTCGCTGAATCCATAGTAGCAACAGGATGCACAGGGTTTGCACGCTTGGGTATTCAAGATAAGTTTGGCAAGTCTGGAAAGCCTGACCCACTCTTTGCAGAGTACGGTCTTACTGCCGATAATGTGGTCAATACATTTATGGCGTTATAAGCAGCACAGTCACAGGTGGATGCACTTTTATCCTTGATAAGGGGATAGTTTGTTTGGATTACGGAGGAGGCAGGGGACTAAATGTCCAACTGTCTCCTCCGTGTGGTATCCAGTGATGGGTTTGGCCAATATTCAAAAGCAGGGGAAGGGTTGCAAACAGGTGGATTATAACAAGATCTTGGAGGTTAGTTCCCAGGCAGGGAAAATTATGCTGGAAAATGGGGCAGAGGTTTACCGTGTGGAAGAGACCATAAATCGTGTGTGCAAAGCATTGGGTGCAGCAAGATGCGAGAGCTTTGCCTCCCCCACAGCTATTGTCATTTCGGTTTTTGACAATGAGGGCCAGATCTATTCAGTTATGCGTCGAATAACCTCGCGCACAGTCAACCTAGACAAAGTAGATGCCGTGAACTGGTTTTCTCGCCAGCTGGAAAGCAATGCAACATCGGTGTCCTTAACCAGATCCCATCTGGATGAAATCGACAGCCGAACACCCTATTCCCCGAAAATTATGGTGTTGGCTTCGGCTTTGGCTGCAGGAGCCTTTGCCATTGTGTTTAGTGGCAATGCTAGGGATGCGTGGTGTTCTTTGATAACCGGTGCGCTGGTGCGTAGTATGGTTATAATGTTGCAGCGCATTCGGCTTAACGATTTTTTCATCAACCTTGCAGGTGGAGCTATGTCGGCTTTATCCGGCTGGCTTTGGAGTTCTATGGGAGCAGGGCCCCATGCTGAAATTATAACTATATCCTCTCTTATGCTGCTGGTGCCAGGGCTGCTGCTTACCAATGGGGTGCGGGATATTGCGGCGGGGGATATTATATCTGGAACCAGCCGTATTATCGAGGCATTTTTTATTGCGACGGCACTGGCTTGTGGTGCCGGTCTGGTATATACTTTGGTCACCGGATTGGGAGGGATATGGCTATAATGTTGCGCGTATTTTTTGCCATGGTGGCTTCCGCTGCGTTTGGTGTAATATTTCAGGTTCGGGGGAAAAATATACTCTTTGCAGGGTTATCTGGCGGTGTTGGATTTTTTGTCTATCTGTTTATGTATCCCACAAGCGGATTTGCGGCAAGCTTTTTGGCCAGTGCCGCCATTTCCATTTATGCGGAGTTTATGGCACGTCGCAGAAAAACCCCGTCAACTATGTTTTTAATTGCAGGGCTCATTCCCATTGTTCCCGGTGGTGGCATGTACAACTGCACCCTGCGAGCGTTGGAGGGAAATCTATACGAAGCGGCAGTGATTGGCAGCCAAACAGTGGTAGAGGCCGGTGCTATAGCAGTGGGGATTATTGCTGTATCCTCTATCGTGAAACTCATACCCCGTAAGAAAATACCATCAAACAAGCCTGCGTAAATATAAAAATTTAGCAATATCATCCTTTTCTGCATAAGATGATGCAGGGAGGTGAGGCAATGTGATGTGCCCAAACAGTTTGGTGGCTTCCATTACAGCAGCAGCCATAGCCATTGCCGAAGGGAGAGACGAAGACGAAATTACTATGATAGCTACAATATTTGTGCAGTTGGCGGATACACTTGAAACAATAGCTGTAGCTAGAGCCAAATGTGAAAGGCTTTGTAATGAGGAATTAAGCAAAAATACAGCAAGCTCCACAGAATCAGAATCTGCCAGTATCCTACAGAATGAGGCACTACCGTAAAAGGGACAATTGCTATGCGCTTATTTTATGCTATTCAGTTCTCCGGTACCATTCAAGATCACTTGTGGAAACAAATAAACCGGCTGAGTCAGAATGTGATATCAGCCAGTTTTTCACATAAAGAGAACCTTCATTTGACCCTTGGCGTTTCTAGGGGAAACAACTCGGGTAGAGAATGCAAGGCATGCTTTGCATTCTGTAAATGCCCCCAGCTTTTCCTTAAGACTGGAAGGGGTGGGACAGTTTAGCCGACCCGAAGGGAATATCTGGTGGTTTGGCGTGGACAAGTCTCCGGAACTTCAATATGTATATAACACACTAACACAGGTTTTGGAAAAGAATGACTTTGTGCTGGAAAAGCGACCGTTTCGCCCTCATCTGACCTTGGCGCGGAAGGTGATTGTCAAGCAGGGATTTGATTTAGGACAAGTTTCCCGGGAAATAGAGCCCATACTAGCACCAGTGGGCAGTATTGAACTGATGCAGTCCAGCCGCATAAATGGGCGGCTAACCTATACAAGTATTTGCACAAAAGCATTGGAGGTAAAATAGATGAAGCTGGTATCTTGGAATGTTAACGGTTTGCGGGCCTGTTTGGGTAAAGGGTTTATAGAGGCATTTCAGAAGCTAGATGCCGATATAGTTTGCCTACAAGAAACCAAAATGCAACAAGGACAAGCGGCATTGGATTTGAGCGGTTATCATCAGTACTGGAACAGCGCAGAGAAAAAAGGCTACTCGGGTACAGCTGTGTTTACCCGCATAGAGCCTCTTTCGGTACAAAACGGCATTGGATTGCCACAACACGATACGGAAGGCCGGGTTATCACTCTGGAATACCCGAAGTTTTCTCTTGTAACAGTGTATACCCCCAATTCCCAAAGGGAGCTGGCGAGGCTTGCCTATCGGATGGAGTGGGAAGATGCATTTCGCGAATATCTATTGGATTTAGATGCCAAAAAACCCGTGATTGTATGTGGGGACATGAATGTGGCACACCAGGAGATAGATATTAAAAGACCAGGCCCCAATAAAAACAATGCAGGATTCACTATACAGGAGCGGGATAAGATGACGCAACTGCTAAGTGCAGGCTTTGTAGACACCTTTCGTAGCCTAAACCCCGAAGCCCGGGATGCATATACCTGGTGGAGCTATATGGCTGGAGTGCGAGAGAAGAATATTGGTTGGCGTATCGATTATTTTTTGGTTTCTAGGCGGCTAATGAATCTGGTTGATGACGCAACCATTTATTCCAATATTTATGGAAGTGATCATTGTCCAGTAGGAATTGCTCTACAGGACTTGTAAAATTTAAAATACTATCGTAAAATATAATAAAAAAATTGAGCACATCTTCTGACTGTTTTCTCTGAACCAATTGCATTGGAGTATCAAGAGGTAAAGGATGGAATCTAAGTAATGAAATTTTCCACAAAAGGCCGTTATGGCGTTCGCATCATGTTGGAATTGGCCCTTTACTACGACAAGTCCCTTCTTACAGTGAAAAATATTGGAGAAAAGCAGGCAATATCCGAAAAGTATATCGAACAGATTATTTCTACACTCAACAAGGCCGGGCTGGTGCGCTCTCACAGGGGGGCAGCCGGTGGATACCGGCTTGCGAATCCGCCATCTGCCATCACTGTTGGGCAGGTCTTGCGTGTTACCGAAGGTGATTTTGACCTGGTAAAATGTATTGGAGAGAACGCACAGGTTTGCTCCCGAAGAGAAGAATGTGTTACAGCAGATGTCTGGCAGGAAATTAAAGTGGCGGTAGAAAATGTGGTAGACAATATAACCTTAGCAGACTTGGTAGAACGTTATCACAACAAATGCAATTTCGTGTATATGATTTGATTGCCAGTTATAAAAAGGGGAGTAAAAGACCTGTAAAAGTCTTTTGCTCCCCTTTTTTATTCAGTTACAAAACCTTTGCCAAAAACTCCTGAAGGCGTGGATTCTTTGGATTGCTAAAAAACTCCTGAGGGGGTGCTTCTTCGGTAACCAGCCCTTCATCCATAAACAGGATTCGGGTGCCCACCTCTCTGGCAAAGCCCATTTCGTGGGTTACCACAACCATGGTCATACCCTCGTCAGCTAAGCCCTTCATAAGCTCCAGCACCTCCCCAACCATCTCTGGATCCAGCGCCGATGTGGGTTCATCGAACAAAATAACATCAGGATTCATAGCAAGGCTGCGGACTATTGCAATGCGCTGCTTTTGCCCGCCGGACAATTGGTTTGGGTATGCATGTGCCTTATCTGCAAGGCCAATGCGCTCCAACAAGCGCATTGCATTGGCATCCGCTTCCTCCTGGCTCATAAGCTTGAGGGTTACGGGAGCTAGGGTGATGTTTTTTTGTACATCCAGATGAGGAAAAAGATTGAAATGCTGAAACACCATCCCCATTTTTTGACGCAGCAGATTGATGTCGCTGGACGGATCGAGAATATTAACGTCGTTAAAGATAATATCTCCCTGTGTGGGAACCTCCAAAAGGTTTAAACAGCGAAGAAAGGTGGATTTACCAGAACCTGAAGGCCCGACAACTACAACTTTTTCACCTTTTTCGATGTGGTTATCTATGCCTTTAAGCACCTGATGATCTTTAAAGGATTTGGTCAAGCCCTTAATGCGAATCACTGGCAGACATCCTCCTTTCAATATACTGTTGCACCTTGGTAAGCCCCATAACCAGCACAAGATAAATGGCAGCAGAAACCAATAGGGGAGAGAAGGTCCAGTTTCTGGAACGAATAATATCTCCTGCACGTGTTATTTCTAATACCGATATGTAACCGGCAACCGATGTTTCTTTCAATAACATGATCATCTCGTTAAACAATGCTGGAAGAATGTTTTTTGCCGCTTGAGGCAGGACAATCAGCTTCATAGTTTGGCTACCATTTAACCCTAAAGAACGCCCCGCTTCCGTTTGTCCTCTGTCCACCGAGGCAATACCGGCCCGTATAGTCTCGGAGACGTAGGCGCCGGAATTAAGGCCAAATGCCAGTGAAGCAATATACAGCGCCATGGTAAGGGGCGCTTTTGCAAAAATGATGAAGTAAATAATCAAAAGCTGCACCAAAACAGGGGTTCCGCGGATTATTGTGGTGTATAGATGACACAGCCAATTGAAAAACCGCAGTTTACCGGTGTTTTTGTGGTAGCTTTTCACAATTGCGATTAGTAAGCCCAAAATAATACCGATTAGGCTGGCCAGAACAGTCATAGTGATGGTATTGCCAATACCGGTAAGATAAAACTGCCAACGGTTATCGGCAATGACCGTGGTGTAAAAGTCCTTCCATATTGCTCCTGGTGCGGCAACAATAAAATCTATTATTTTGGCGATGAAATCAATCATATACAATCCTTTTCACGTATAGCCGGAACTTTTCTATATAGTCTGTGCAGCAAAATAGTGCTGTTCTGTCTAGAACTTGCCCCACTGCCGCTATACGAAAACAATAGCTACACGAGTATTGGTTTAATTACAATAAAAAAGGCAGAGACCATCCTGTGATCTCTGCCGATCCCTACCAGGTTGGTGAAATCCGCTTATGCGCTGTGTTTGGTGGTGAACTCGACAATTTTACCTTCATCCATCAGCTTTTGCATAACACTGTTGATGGTGTCCAAAAGTTCGGTGTTGCCTTTGCGGACACAGAAGGCATAAACATCGGTAAAGAGTTCTTTTTCCAAAATCACCAGGTCATCTCCGGTGGTGACAAGCTCTTGAGCGGGAAGCACATCCATAACGATAGCGTCAATTCTACCGGCTTTCAAGTCGTTGGCAGCTTCAAAGTACTTATTGTATTGTTGCAGCTTTACATCTGGATAATCCTCTGCAAGTGCATAATCGGCAACAGTACCAAGCTGCACCCCCACAGTTTTGCCGGTCAGGTTCTCTTCACCTTTAATATCGCTGCCTGCTTTTGTAAGAATAACCTGCTTGGAAGTGGCATATTCAATGGTGAAATCAATCTGCTCTTTGCGCTCTTCAGTGATGGACATACCGGCTGCACCAAAATCGGCTTTGCCGGATTTGACAGCGGGAATGATAGAACCAAATTCCATGTTCTCAATGAGCAACTCTTTGCCCATAGCTGCGGCAATCTCTTTGGCGATTTCCACGTCAACGCCTACAATTTCTTGGCCTTCATAATACTCATAGGGTTTAAAGCCCGCTTCGGTCGCCATAATCAAAGTGCCGCCGCTGGCTTGTGATTCAAAACCGGGGGCAGGCTCGTCGGTGGGTTCTTCAACAACTGCAGAAGCTTCAGAGGGGGCAGGGGATGCTTCGCTGGAACTGGTGTTGCCCGAACCTCCGCAACCAGTGAGCACAACTGACAACATTAAGATTGTTGCTAAAAACAACGATACTTTTTTCATATTCAATCTCCTTCAATTTTCAGTTAACTTAGCAAATGATCTCCAATAAAAGAAAAGATTCATATGGTTAATTATACACATTTTTAGAATAAATGCAAGAATTGTTGACGTGGAAATGATTTTATAGTATAATAACTAAGTCATTCGCCGCTGTGGCGGAATCGGCAGACGCAAGGGACTTTGATAGTTACAGAGCGCACAGACTTGGAAACAGCTGTGTGGATGCTGTCAAATTCGGCGAATATCCTTGACTATCTCACTAGATTTTTAAAAGGACAACGCCGAGCCAAGCTGCTTTTTTAGCAGAAGGTGTAGAGACTATACGGCAGCCGCCTAAACCGGAGCATATCCGGCATGGTGAAGACATAGTCCGGACTACAACATGCTGGCATGGCCCAGGTAACTGGGAGTAGTGAAGAAAATCCCTCGCTGGAAACAGCGTACCGGTTCAATTCCGGTCAGCGGCACTTACAAAACCCTTATGGGTATAGTAAAAGGCTCATTCTCAAATCGAGAATGAGCCTTTTACTATTGGGCTTATCCTGTATTGAATATTAATCA
>CAYNCW010000002.1:0-30092 GCA_964395635.1 uncultured Oscillospiraceae bacterium | reverse complement strand
GGCTTTGATCTATCTGGAAAAACAGGGCAAGGTAAATCCACCGGAGCAAAATGGATTTTATTCCACCCAACAGGAGCAAAGTACAGGACAAGCTGGGGATACGACGAACAATACCGGTAACGGCAGCCAGAAAAAAACAGGGGAAAGCTTTGGCCAGATGATGCGCAGATTTGGCGTATGGATTCGCAAAATGCTATACAAGGGAAATACCAACAGCTTTGAGGTTTGGAGAAACGGCCAGCGTATAGCCGCTATTCCGGTTACAGTGCTGGTGCTGCTGACAATATGCTGTTTTTGGGTGACTGTACCCCTGATGGTTATCGGTTTATTTCTGAAATGTATCTACAAGTTTTCCGGCCCTGAGATGGATGGCAGCAAGGTAAACAACGTGATGGATTCTGCTGCAAAAGCAGCCGACAGCATTAAGCAAGAGGTTATGAACTCGGACAATCGAGGAGAATAACGGGTAGAATAGGTGGTTTGGCAGATGGGGGAAAAGATACTGCTTATCGAAGACGAAGAAAAATTGGCACGGTTTGTGGAACTGGAGCTATCCTACGAAGGATACACAGTGCACAAAGCAGCAGATGGTCGAACAGGGCTTTCTATGTTGGAAACCGAGAAATACGATTTATTGCTGCTGGACATAATGCTTCCTGGCCTCAGCGGCATGGAGGTGCTCAGACGTGTGCGGCGCTTTTCTGCCATACCGGTGATTATGCTCACCGCACGGGACTCGGTTATCGACAAGGTAACCGGACTGGACGCCGGCGCAGACGATTATGTTACCAAACCCTTTGCAATCGAAGAGCTTTTGGCTCGGATTCGCACCGCACTGCGCAAATCTGCCGGTGGCTGCTCCGGGGATAGTCGGCTACAGGTAGGCAGGTTGTCTTTGAATGTGGCGGCTCATGTGGTAACTATAGACGACAAACCCATTGAGCTTACCAAAAAAGAGTTTGATCTGCTCCAATATCTGTTGGAGAACAAGGGGATCGTGGTCAGCCGCGATGCCCTGATCCAGCATGTTTGGGGATATGATTACGATGGGGAAAACACTGTGGTGGGTGTATATATTCGCTTCCTGCGCTCCAAAATTGATGAAGCCTTTGATGTAAAATATATCCATACGGTGCGTGGTGTAGGGTATATCCTAAAAGATGGTGAGTAGCAATGGATAAGCTGCACATGTGTACAGATGCAACACCTGCAAAGGTGCGGCGCAGGCCGGGATCCTTTGTGTTGAAAATAACCTTCGGGCAGTTTTTCAGAATGTTGAGCCTGATATTAGGGGTAAACCTGTTATCAGCGGTATTGTATATAGGGCTTTTGTTAGGTGGTTTGGAACAAACCGCCCAACGGATCATACAGGCTCCTTCTATTCAAGAGGCTGCGGGATACGCCCCCTATCTATTAGAGGACACTGGGGTTACTGTGAAAAACCAGCAACCACCTCCAGGCGGCATTGGTCTGGACCCGTGGCTAGAAGAGCGCTTGGGGCTTGTTCAAAACGCAAAGCGAAGGTTTGTGCTGCAAAACAATGGACCAAACCCGGCGCTGTGGAACTACGAAATTTGGCCGGAATACAGTATTTCCGTGCCGGTGGATGCAGGGCAGTATGCAACTGTTACTTTTTCCCTAAGTACACAGCTGCGCCGTTTTTGCATTGCAGGTGTGCTGCTTGTTACCATTGAGCTCTTTATACTGATGCTGGAGACAGCCGGTGTGCGCAGGTCGGTGCGCAATGTATTGGCACCTATCCAGCAATTGGCGGATGTCGCCCACACAATCAGCGCGGAGCAGAGTAAGCCTTCCAGAATCAGTAGAAAAGATACCCCTCCGGAAAAATTGGAGCTTTCCGGTACTATTGATACCCTCAACCAGATTACCGCAAAACACTTGGATACCCGCATTGCCATAAATGATGAACGGGTGGAGCTTCAGGGGCTTGCTCGCGCCATCAACGATATGCTGGATAGATTGGACGCAGCCTATAGCTCTCAGCTTCGCTTTGTATCCGATGCCTCCCACGAGCTTAGAACCCCCATAGCGGTTATTCAAGGCTATGCAAATCTGCTGGATCGTTGGGGCAAAGAAGATCCAGCCACCCTGCAGGAATCTATTGCCGCCATAAAGTCCGAAGCGGAGGGGATGCAGGCTTTGGTGGAGCAGCTTTTATTCTTGGCACGCAGCGATAATAATTCCATTGTTTTGCAGCTGCAAACATTGGATATCTCGGAGATAGCAGCAGAGGTGCTGCGCGACACCCAGATTATCGACCATGCCCATGTGTTTGTTTCGGATATCGACCCCGCCTTGTGGGTGGAGGGGGATAGCGGGCTGCTAAAACAAGCTATGCGTATTTTTATGGACAACGCCGTCAAATATACCCCGGCGGGAGAGCGCATCAAGGTTAGTGTAAAAGGGGAGAAAGACAGTGTACAGGTATCGGTGACTGACAATGGCATCGGCATTCCAGAGGAAGATTTACCCTTTGTCTTCCAGCGCTTCTACCGGTCGGACGAATCCCGGGCTAGAGCCACCGGTGGCACTGGTTTGGGACTTTCCATTGCCAAATGGACGGTACAGCGCCACGGTGGTCACCTGGAGATACTCAGTCGGCAGGATATCGGCACTCGCCTGACCATGGTATTGCCCATGGCACAGGTATCTGGGGATGCAGCAGCAGTTTAATAGCAGGAAATATAGCAGCAGACCGTCTCGGTAATCGAGACGGTCTGCTGCTTAGGGTTTACTTTAAGGGAATGCTTTGCGGGAAGTGGAATGTGTTGGAGGGATCGTATTTTCGCTTCACCGCCATAAGCCTTTGGGCATTGCCACCATAGTAATCTATCATATATTGGGGCAGATTGTTATAGGGGAAGTTTACATAGGAGCCCTGGGTTACTTTTTTAAGGTAAGGAAAGCGTTTGTTAAGCCACTGAATATTTTGCTCGGCATATTGATCATCCTCCCATACAGTTTGGAAGCCGATAATATACCTTGCGTTACGGTAATAAAAAGCCGTTTCACTGGGGCATACACATTGGATTCTTCCTCCCATAGCGTACAAGGTTATCGCAGCATAAACAGAACCCTTTGGTGGATCCGCAATAAGGCTAGTAAGCCCAAGGAGAGTACTGGTATCATACTCCTCAACGGCAAATCTGCCAGTGGATTTAAACTTTTGTGAGGTGGGATAGGAATTCTCGATTCTTTGAATAGCATCGAAGAAGCTCAGGTATTCTATAGTGGGCTGGGCGCCATCGAAATCCAATAAAGGCTGCAATACTTCCTCTACATCATCGGGGCTGCCATAAAATAGGCCGCGGGCGTAAATGGCTGTGCCT
Source organism: uncultured Oscillospiraceae bacterium (assembly GCA_964395635.1). Taxonomy (GTDB): domain Bacteria; phylum Bacillota; class Clostridia; order Oscillospirales; family Ruminococcaceae; genus WRAV01. Next base: position 26,742 of record CAYNCW010000002.1, on the reverse strand, counting down.
TCATCCGGCCCATTGTACATAGCGGCTGTCATTGTAATGCGGCAGTCCGCCGTTTCTAGCCAGTCTTGCCATATTTCAAAAAACGCAGCCTGTTTTTGGGTACTGGTATTGGGATAGTATATTTCTACAAAGGTTACCCGGTCCACTTTGGCAGGTAGACGGAATGTAAGGGAAACAACCACTCCAAAGTTGCCGTCTCCGCCGCCCTGACATGCCCAAAATAGATCGGAATTTTGTGTTGGGCTTGCTACAATAATTTTCCCCATGTCATCTACGATTAATAGCTCTTCCAGATTGTCGCAACCAAGGCCAAAACAGCGCGCGGAGTATCCCCAGCCTCCGCCCAAGGCGTATCCTGCTGCCCCTACAGTGGGACAGGAACCGCCGGGAAAGGGATACCCCAATGAGGATACATAAGCATAGAACTGGCGAAAATTTACGCCGCCCTGAACAGTGACTTGATTGGCACATTTGTCAATGGATATAGCCTGCATTTTGCTGAGATCGATTACCAGCACATTGTTGCCGGTGGAATATCCTTCGTAGTTATGTCTTCCACTGCGTATTCTAAGGGAAACACGATACTTTCTGCACCACTGCACTGCGTTGGAAACATCTTGTGGAGTTTTGCAAAAAACAATTGCAAGTGGAAACTTTTGTATACTTCGATTAAATTCCTGCCTAGCTACAGTATAGTAAGGGTTATCGGGAGTGATAACCTCTCCCGTCAACTGGGTAAAGTTATAGTTCATATTGTCTATAGCACCTTCCGTTTTCATACAGAAAATAGATGTCATGGAGTACAACAGCATATGCTATAGGTTGACTTTTGTGTGTGGCTGTGGATGCAAAAAGTATGCTTTCATAACCAAAATCAAATAGCAGACAATATACATAAGAGTATTATTTTGAATATAATACTAATAGTAATATTTTAGCCGTAGGTAAGGTGGTTGTATAGCAACAGTATTCTTAACCCTAATTGTAAACTCGGGATTATCTTCCAGAAAACTTGGCAACAAAATAGTTTGCAGTAAGGCTGACAGGAGATGTGGCAGCTTACAAAAGGGAAGGGCCCAGGAGGATATCCCGTATAAGCAATAAATAATTTCCATAAGCAGTAAACCAAAAGCCAGAGAGGTAAGCTGTACGCTTACTCCTCTGGCTTTTGGTTTACCCATCTATTTGGGCAGCACAACCCTGAATATGCTGCCTGTTTTCTCCTGGCTTTCCACTTCAACCGTGCCCCCATGTGCTGTGACGATGGATTTTACAATGGCAAGTCCAATTCCAGAACCGCCTGTTGTGCGGTTGCGGGATTTGTCCGCTCTGTAAAAACGCTCAAATACAAAGGGGAGATCCTCTTTGGATATACCGTCACCGGTATCCTTTACACTGAGGGTTGTACAATGGCTGGTTTCATCTAACCAAATTTCAATAGTTCCGCCTTCTGGAGTGTACTTTATGGCATTGGACAAAAGGTTGATAACAACCTGATACATCCTATCCTGATCCGCAAGAAGTATGGTTTTACCGCCGTTTAGAGTAACAGTCAGGTTCTTCTTGGCATACTCGGGTTGGTAACCTGAGACTGCTTTTTCCACAAGTTCTAGCAGATTTGTTGGAACCTTATTAAGCTGTAAATTTCCACTTTCCACTTTAGCCAGGTTTTCCAGGTCGAATACCAGCTTGTTGATCCGTGTAATTTCCTCCTGAAAGCTTTTCAGCCTTTGGGTGGTAGGCTCCCAAATACCGTCGATGATCGCTTCTATGTGCGTGCTCATAGTGGTTAGAGGGGTTCTCAGCTCATGAGCCACATCTGCGGTAAGTTGTTTGCGCAAAGTTTCTTGCTGATCCAGTGACTGTGCCAGATGGTTAATGGAGTCTATCAGCTGATTGAGTTCGGTTGTGTCTGTTTGCTCTACAATGCGTTTGGCGTAATCTCCATCTGCCATATGTTTTGCTACAGTTGCAGTTTTTAGTATAGGCCTGCTAACCCTGTTTGCCATTAATCTACCAGTTACAACAGAGAAGATCAAGGAAAAAATCCCCACAACCGCTAATATGGTGTTGAGAGCATCCAGAAAGCGAAAATCGTTCTCGTTGAGGAAAAAAGGGCCATAAAAGCTGATTTCCACACTACCTACCTGAAGGCCATTTTGCTCAAGTGGAAATCTTTCCATCATAAATTCGCCGTTCATAGCAGGATACTTCTTTTGCATCCTTTGGTTAATATCATTCATCACCTGGGCACAGGCGGACATGTCGTGGGATTGTGCATCCCAAATAGACTGGTTGGTGTTGTCAAACACCTGAATAATGTATCCATCGTATAAAGCGTACATGCCAATGGTGTGAATGAAATTGTAGTTCCAGCTATTGGTGATGGAACTGTATTGCTGGCTTAAGGTAGAGACTAGCTCTTTGGTGCGCTGATTTTGCTCTTTCTCGATATATTCCTGAAACTTTTGGTTGATAAAAAAATTGGATAAAAAGCTGATTAAGGCAACTGTAAGCAGTGCTACAAACCCAGTGGTTAGGGATAGTTTGGATTTCAGGCTGTAATACCGTGGCATGTTATTCCCCTCCAAATTTGTAGCCAACCCCGTATATGGTTTTAATGTAAATGGGCTCTTTGGGATTGCTTTCTATCTTATGCCGTAGGTTTTTGATATGGCTGTCTATGGTACGGCTGAAGCCATCATAGCCATTTCCAAAGGTAATTTCAATAATCTCTTCCCGTGTAAAGACCTTGGATGGATATTTAATAAGGGTTGCCAATAGCTTATACTCATTTGGTGTCAGAGTGACCTTGTTGCCTCTTTTTTTAACGATATGGGCATCAAGGTCTATTTCCAAATCACCGCCATTAAAGGCGGTTTTGTTGTACAGCGGCACCAAATTATCGCCGTATCTGCGCAAAACAGCTTCCACCCTAGCAAGGAGCTCCTTAAGGCTAAAGGGCTTGGTGATGTAATCGTCTGCACCAACTCCCAAGCCTTTGAGCATGTCCTCTTCCTGCACCTTTGCAGTAAGCATAATAATGGGCACCCGTGACCTTTGGCGAATGATGGTGCAAAGTTCTTCGCCGGGTATATCGGGCAACATCAAATCCAATAGGACTAAGGATATGTTTTCTCTATCAAACACAGCCATGGCATCTTTTCCATTGCCTGCTGAAAATACGGTATAGTCTTTGTTTTCCAGCAGTGACCGAACAACTTCTATGATTTTGGGTTCATCATCCACAATAAGCACGCAGTTGTGTTTTTTCATGATAACCTCCTATGTTTTACTATAGTTTACACCCTCTCAAAACGTTCGTGCCCTTGTAGGTTTGAGATGCCAAGTTTATAAGCCCATTGGAGTTGATGATCTTGTATTTGCATATAGCTGTTGAGAATCTCCGGATTATATATCTTTTCCATTTCTACCTCCACAGTACACTGGGCTAAGAAGTATGAGTAGGTGGCTTATCATTTTCAAGTATATAGTGTATAACCCCAATACGCAAATGCATTTTTATGGGAAGGTAAAATTCATGTCAATCTTCCGTCGGAGTGGTGTGTGCACACTCTGGATGCTCTAGGAAATCTACCCTGTATTTTAACCATACACCACCACCTTCTGGAAAATGGCTCTGGTATATCGGCGGCCCAACCAAAAACATTCAGCGGTAAACCTGTGCCGTTTAACAAATAGCGGAATCATTGTGGACAATATCCCTATTTTACAAGAGGACAAAGAGCTCTGCACCTTGGCATTGGGTGAAGCGGTAGCTTTAACAGAAAAATAGCAAGGCTAAAGAAAAAGCTGCAAAATGTGAGGGGTAACATTTTGCAGCTTTTTCATATATTGCCAAACTGTAGGAATACTAAGCCTATATGGATACAAAGGGGAGTATTTGTTATGCAATCGATATGGTCTGAGAGCGTAAAGGAACAGCGACCCCATTTTCACACCAAGTTGGATAAAGATATTACCACAGACGTTTTGATTATTGGTGGCGGACTTGCCGGGGTTTTATGCGCACACCGGCTCCAGCAAGCTGGGGTATCCTGTGTTTTGGTGGAAGCAAAGCGCATTGGCAGCGGTGTTACCCAAAACACTACCGGTAAGGTGACAGCACAGCATGGGCTAATTTATTCTGACCTGATAGAAGGCAAGGGGATGGATGCAGCAAGGCAGTACTATACAGCAAACAGCGCGGCACTGGCAGAGTACCGGAAGCTGGCTGCCTGTATTCCCTGCGATTTTGAGGATAAAACAGCTTATGTTTACAGTATCAACAACCGCAGCAAACTGGAACAAGAAGCTGGCGCATACAGTAGGATGAGCGTACCGTATGAGATTTTGGAACACCCACCACTGCCTATGCGCACTATGGGAGCCCTTGGGATGAAGGGGCAGGCACAGTTTAACCCCATGAAATTGCTGCTGGGGGTTGCAAAGGGGCTTACTATTTACGAAAATACCTTTGTAACTGATATAAAGGATCATTTTGCTGTTACCAAGGGCGGGCGCATTCGCGCAAAGCAAATTGTGTTGGCTACCCATTTCCCTATGGTGAATATTCCGGGTCTGTATTTTGTTAAGATGTACCAGCATCGCTCCTATGTTCTTGGGCTGAAAAATGCCCCAAACCTGGAGGGTATGTTTGTGGATGAACGCCAGGATGGCCACTCCTTTCGCAATTATCAAGATCTCCTGCTGGTTGGGGGCGGCGACCACCGAACAGGAAAACAGGGTGGTGGCTATCAGGAACTTCGTAGACTGGTTCAAACAGCCTATCCAGCCGCACAGGAGCAGTATGCCTGGGCCACCCAGGATTGTATGACACTGGATGCTGTTCCATATATCGGGGTGCACAGAAGTTCTGCCCAAAGCCTGTATGTAGCAACCGGTTTTAACAAATGGGGGATGACCGGCACCATGACAGCAGCAATGGTGCTCTGTGACCTTATTACAGCGGGAAGAAGCAGCTATCAGGAGCTGTTTTCCCCTAATCGTTCTATGATGAGCAAACAGCTGTTTATCAACCTTCTGCACGCCACCCAGGGACTGCTGAGTTTTGGAAAACGCTGCACTCATATGGGCTGTGCCCTAAAATGGAACCCAGCCGAACAAAGCTGGGACTGCCCTTGTCATGGTTCCCGATACAGCAGGGATGGTCATATTTTAGACAATCCTGCAAAGAGGGGTAAGGAGATTGGGTGAGTATTTTGAAGGGTGGTACTTCAAACACCAGAAAAACCACGCAACCCTGGCGGTAATCCCCGGGCGGTCGGATAGAGAAGCCTTTATTCAGGTAATAACCGATGAACAAACACACTATATCGCCTATCCGCTTTCCTCCTACAGTTTGGGTGGTAAAGTGAGTATCGGGGAGAATATCTTCTCCAAACAGGGGATACGGATGAATATTGATACATCCCAATTGGTTTTAAAAGGCACTCTGCGGTATACCGGGCTTACCCCCATTACAGGGGACATTATGGGTCCCTTTCGGTTTCTACCTATGGAGTGCATCCACAGTGTGGTTAGCATGAGCCATCAAATAATCGGTACGCTTCAGATGGATGGGCGAATCATGGATTTTAGTGGTGGCAAAGGGTATATCGAAGGGGATCGTGGCCGTTCTTTTCCGGAAAGCTACTCCTGGGTGCAATCAAATGATTTTGAGGAGGACTGTTCCATTATGGCCTCGGTGGCCAAGATCCCTATGCTGGGCTTTTGGTTCTGGGGATGTATCTGTGTGGTGTGGTATCAGGGACAGGAATACCGGCTTGCCAGCTATCGGGGGGCAAAGGTGGTACGGCGTTACCGCAATGGACTGGAAATCCGGCAGAACAAGTATAGGCTTATGGTAGATGTCCCCTGTTGCCAAGGCTATGTTCTGGCAGCACCGGACAATGGGGTAATGTGCCGCACCATTCATGAAAGTCCCGCCTGTAGCGCCCGGTTCCGCTTTTTTATTGATAATCGGCCGGTGATAGATAAGTGGAGCAGCAGCACCAGTTATGAATTTGTAGAATAAATTTAGCAGCTTAAGCCTGTTTGGTTACCCATAGCTCCTATTGGAGTACACGGGTGCTCAAACAGGTTTTTTCTTTTATCACCTTATTTATACTTATGAGTACTATAGAATATTGAAGTAGATAAAATTTTAAAGGAGGCACAGTTGTGTTTGATTTACTCTCTTTTGGATCATTTCAGTCAGATTCGCTATCGATATTTGAAAATCTGGAGAAAATCATGTTAGGGCTCCCAAATCAGACCTGCCAATTTCAGGTGGATGTCCGGGATGAAGGGGACAAATATGTGTTAGAAGCTGAGCTATCTCAATTCGACAAGCAGGATATCCAGCTTGAGATGGAACAAGACCTGGTTACCATAGCTGTGGAGCATAAGGAAGTTATTAACAAAGAAGGGGAGGACATTGTAAAAGCACACTGCTATGGCTCCTTTATCCGCAGCTTTTACCTTCCTGGGATAGACCTGGAGAAGGTTACCACAAGCTGGGATACCGGTGTTTTTTATGTGGTGTTGCCCAAAGAAAACCCCCAGCCATTGCAGCTGGAACAGCAATAGGGATAAAAACAAGCACCTTGGAAGCTATAGGGCTCCAAGGTGCTTGTTTTTATGGCTCAAGACAGTACTGTACATCCGGATCTGCTAATACCGGCGTAGCGACACAGTTAAAGGTGTTATCATCAAGGCTTACATCGGCGCAGTCTCTCAGCTCAATCCCCACAGAGCAGTTGGAAAAGGTGTTGCCCAGAATTTGTATATCCTTGTTAAACGGTCCCTCAAACCCTTGGGATTTTACTGCAATACCCCCCATACCATACACACCGTAACGGGGCTTAAATCCACAGTTTTCAAAGACGCAGTTCTCTATCACCACCGATTGGCAGTGGCTACATTCGGCGTGGGTATCTCGCTCCGCGCCCAACAGGATGCCGGCATTCATTAGGTTGCGATAGCTGCAGCCGCGTATTGTTACATTGCTGCATCGCAACAGCTGCCCTGCACCGGCGATGTTTACAAAGCTGCTGTCTAGGCAGACGTAGCTTTCAGGCAACCAGCAACTGGCCACAGCCAAGGTTCCGGGGTGCAGGTGGGCGATATCCCCGTCCCTAAAGGTAATCTTGTAACGGGTGGCCATGTTGTGTGTTCCTGTCACTACAGGGGCTGCGCCCACGCCATGGGCGGATTCTTGGCAGCAAGATATACGACCCACTATCTCCCACTGGGCAATGGTGGCAGTTTCAGAATTTTGGGTGCAGAAGGTGACATTGGTGTTTTCGGTTAACGGAACCGGAGCATATTTGCAGGTAAAAATTCCGCAGGTATCCGAGAGCAGCTCCTCCAAAACCAGATAATTGGCATGTACATTTTGGCCATCCATTCGCACACCCTGGATATGACAGTTATCCAGAAGAATCCTTCCAGAGCAGCGATAGAGTTTCCACCCGTCCCGGGGCCCACAAAACAGCTGGTTGCCACCGGGCTTTATCACTACTTGGCGAGCGGTGATGTTGTTGCAGTTTTCGGTTAAAATAGCAAAGCTGTTGGTGTTATAAACCCGTAGATTGTTTAGGGTTAGGTGATTGCACCCGCCAAAGAAGGTTTGAAAGTCGGTTTTGCCCGACTGGTGCCAGGACAACCCCTCTCCTGGAGAGAGCATTCCGGCTATTTCCTCATCCTGTAGGCAGAGGGTATCTTCCCCTATCTTTTGCCAGCGGGTATCGTATCCGAATCCATAGGTAATGCTGGCTCCCACCAAACGATTTTGTTTTAAGTCAAACCGATTCATACAATATGCCCCCATACCATGAGGGCAATAGATACCGGGGAAGGTTTTTACTGTTACCTTGCCATCCTCCACACTGGTGACCACACCTGCACCGGAGGTTTCGGGGTGCCGGGCAAAACCGATATTTTCCACAGTAAGCCCCGTACAGTCCTCTGCCCAAAGAATAGAGGGCAGCAGGGTTTGGGGCTGCTGATGGTTAAACCCTGCCAATATAGTTGCAGGGGTACCGTCGGGGTGAACCGAGCCCCGGAGTGTAAGACCTTTGGCACCTTTGAGATAGATATGGCAGTCCTTTTGATCCAGATCGCCACAACCATCGTCGTGGGCAATAGAATGGGTGTGGATAGTCACAAAATCTTGGAGATGGTATACCCCTGGGCCAAATGAGACAACGCTGTTATCTGTTTCTAAGGCGTGGGCAATGGCTTTGTTGATGGCCTGAACCGCGTTGGTGCCACTATTTATAAAATCATCTACAAACAGTACTCTAGACATACATGCTCCTTTGGGGCTAAATGCCAAACAGGTGGAGTAGATCAGCTTGACCTACGTTTTCTATGTACATATCTGCACCGGACAGCAGTTGGGGGCTGCCAACTGCCACTATGCCACAACCCGCAGCTTTGGCGGCCTCTATACCAGCCTGGGCGTCCTCAAACACAACACAGGCGCTGGGTTCCAAGCCCAATGCCTGGGCTCCGCATAAAAAGATTGCGGGATTGGGTTTTACCACTGTGACGCTGTTGCCATCGATAACCGCGTCCAAATATTGATCCAACCCCAACCGCTGCAAAATGAGGGGGGCATTCTTGCTGGCTGAACCCAGCGCGGTTTTTATATTGTGTGCCTTCAGTGTGGACAGACATTCCCGTACACCGGGCAGTAGCTGGGCATCGTCTATTGTATGAAGATACTCTACATACCACCGATTTTTTTTCTCAGCCAACAAGGGTTTTTGCTCATCAGGTATAGTCAAGCCACAGGTTTCCAACAGGATTTCCAGGGACTGCATACGGCTGACACCCTTTAGGCGTTCGTTATCTGCTTCGGTGAAATCCTTGCCCAGCTCTCTAGCCAGACGTTTCCATGCCAAATAGTGATATTTGGCGGTATCCACCAAAACCCCATCCAGATCAAATAGTGCACCATGATAGGCCATGGTCGCCAGTCTCCTTTATAAATCAAATGCTGTGTCGCCTTGTATTTCTTTTGTAAGGACACGCCCTTCCACTTGCAGGGAAAGGGTAAAGCTGTCTTGGGTTTTAATTTGTATATAGACGCCACTATCACTAGGCCTGGCAAAAAAGTCTGCTTGTTTGCCAAAAAACCAGTATCGCTTGCAGCCTAAGGGCAATGCATTTTTATCAATACTCCAGGTTACTGTGCCGGTGGTTGCATTCGCATCCAGCCCGATACCGTAGCGGATGAGGTACAATATTGGCCCCAGCCCTGACCAACCCACAAAATCTTTCTTATCCGCGTTGCCGCTGGAAATACTATCGGCAGGATAGTTTTCCCATATGGTTCCGGTTTGGTGAAATACCTGGCACACAGCTTCCAGATGATTTAGGGCAATATCCCGTGCAAGCTGATGGTATCCATATTGTTCCAGCCCATATACCACCATGGTGTTTGTAGGTGCCCAAACCGATCCCCGCCAATACCCGCCTTGTGGGTCGTATCCCTCTTCATCTGCTGCGCAAACCGGAACCCGATGCATTCTGGCAAAGGTGTTGGGGTCCTCCAACCATGCCGCTAAGGCTTTGGCTTGTTGGGCATCAGCTACCCCTGCCACCAACGCCCAATAGGCGGCGATGGTCTTCACCGGGGCTTGGGTGCCATCAAAGCAGTAGTCGTAGTAAAACTGGGTTTTGGGATCCCACATGAGTTTGTTGATGGTATCGGATAGGATCTGAGCATCCTGGGTTAGCTTTGCTATAGTTTCATTACACTGTTCAGGGGCAAGGTTGTGCTTTTCAAGCTCCCTCAGAATGTCCATCAGGTTACGGGCAAACAGCACCATTTCGCAGCTGATATCCACCCCGCAGCCAAGATACCCATTGCGGGGGGAATTGTCCATACTGGCCCAGTCGGTTACATATAGACCATTTTCATGCTGCAAATGGTACTGCATCGCCTGGTAGTAGGCATAAAGGGGGGGATACACAACTGTCAATCGCTGTATATCTCCCGTATGGAGATAGCTCATCCATTCCGCCCACGCTGCAATGGGATGGTTAAGGTTATCCAAGGTAAGGTAGGGCTTGTTTTCAATCTCTCGGCCTAAATCCGGGCGATACATACCCTCATAGGGCAGGTTGGTCATTTCCTTTAACCGCCGGTGACCGTAAGAGTTGTGAAAGTAGGAATACAAGGGGGACTGGTAGGCGTTTACCCACAGCAGCATATCCTTTCCTGTTTCCCGCACTATCTCCCGGGGAATTTCACCGTCGGGCAGTTGTTTGCAATAAAAGTTATCTAGGGAGCGAATGCCGGGAATATAGGGGTGAAACAGATTGCAAAACATGGTAATAAACGCTGTATCCCATAAAAAGATATCCTCGTTAAAGGCAGCATCTACAAAGCAGGATACAAAACCACTTTCTGGCGAAGGAACCTTGCGGTTTTCAAATGCCAGGCCTGTGGCATACGCATAACATGCTTCCCACAAAGGCTTGTGAGCCACAAAAGGGAGCGGCAGCTGATCCTTAAGTTGGTTATAGGATAAAAAAGGTGTGTCTAAAGATTCTGTTTTTGGGAAGAAATCCCCCCGAGATAGATGGCTGAGAAAGCTATAGTCCGGTTCCATCGGTATCCTCCAATAGTCTCACAGGGCGGTACATACCGTCACTGTGCACATACACTACAACCTCTTTACCGCTAACCAGTCTGGGCATTACCGTATTTTTGTCTACACGTATATGAATGCGCCTGCCCCGGTACCAGATGCTGGTTTCAATAGACTGGACATCCCCCACCAGATTGGGCTTCATCAACAGTCTACCAGCGCCATCCACACAGATGCCACACATGCCCCGGATAAACATGTTCCATATACCAAAGATAGCAGCGGAGTGGATGCCGTCAATGCTGCCCACCCTTGGGCCGAAATCAACCTTCATGGAGCTTTCCCAAAACTCCTTTGCCATTTCCGGAACACCACAGTCCATGGCCACAATTGCATGGATGCATTTGCTCAGGGAAGAATCGTGAATGGTGCGCTGTTCGTAATAGTCCAAGTTTTTGATTTTTAGATTATTGGGGTATACTGCAGGCATGAGGTATAAAAGCATGACCACATCTGCCTGCTTTAAAACCTGCATATCCACTACTTCCTTGCGGTTGTAATCAAACAATATGGTTTGGGCACCTGCATCTGCCTTATATTTTTCAATATTAATGGTGGGTTTGGAGAGGAAGCTGTCGTCCTGGGGGATAATATCGTTTTCGATATAGGCCAGGAACATGTTGTTGATAATTTCCTCAAAAATAGGGATTTTATGCTCAAAGTAAAGCTTATCTTCCAGCTCTTGATAGCGGCGTTCACTGTTTTTTAGCAGCTGAATACAATGCAGGGCGTTGCTAAGGTTTTCCTTTACCATCATGTTGGTATAGGTGTTGTTGTCGATGCATTCGGTGTACTCATCCGGGCCGATAACATCCAAAAGTTCATATCCACGTCCGGTGAGAACACAGCGGCTGCTCCAATATATGGCACATTCTATCACCATTTCACAGCCATAGTCCAGCATAAAGCCCAAATCACCGGTGGTAAGATAGTACTGATATACCTCAAAGGCAATATCTGCGGTGATATGTACCTCTTTTTTACCGTTTTCAATGGGTGTTGGCTTACCGGTGTGAATATTGATTGCGGCAAACTCCGGTGTTTCTTCGGCACCGCTATCGGCGGATTCCCAAGGGAACTGTGCACCCAGAAAGTTGTTGGCTGCTGCGTTGGCTCTTGCCTCATCCATACGGAAATAGCGATATTTCAGCAGGTTTTTTGCAACCTGGGGATTGGTGAGGATAAAATGCGGAACCATACAGATTTCGGTATCCCAAAAAATATGGCCCTTATAGCCTTCACCGGTAAGGCCTTTGGCACCAATACTTACCCGGTCGTCATGAAAGGCGGTCATAGCGCGCATATGGTAGAGCGCTGCATGCAGGATGGTGGTGTGTTCCTGAGCCAGCCCCTCTACCTTGATGGCAACATTATCCCAATAGGCATCCCACTTGGCGCTGCTTTGTGCCAGCAGCGTGTTGTAGTCCTGTGCAAGGTATTCCCTAAGGACAGTCTTACCGAAATCCTCGCTGGAGACACAGTCTTTGTGATCGTTGTCCACCGATGTGTGGTACATAGAACGGCGCTCTATCACCAAGGGTTTTCCCTTTTGGGCGACGGTGCAGTATTTTCCGGACAGCATACGGCGTTTGTTGAGATATTTGCCTTTGGCAACAACACCGTCAATGAGCACTGCGCTGACAACGCTGATGTCGATGTTACTTTGGGTGGTGGTAAATAGTGCACCAAGAGTGGTGAGGTCGTGAACTCGCTTAGGCCCTTCCAAAAAATGTTGGGTGCCTGTATTGGTAACAGTTCCATTAATGGCCACCTCCACCTCTACCTGACAATCAGAATCCAGAGGGGTTACACTTACTTGAGATACAAACAAATGCAGGTTATCTAGGGAGAGGAAACGGCGAAAACAAAGCTGATAGCGGGTGTTGTCCGGCGCTTTCCACACCACATCCCGAGTGAGCTCCCCGGTGCGGAGATAAAAGGTTTTGCTGTAGGACTCCACAGTGCCCGTAAACAACGAAAAGGCTTGTCCCCCCAGTATTAGCTGCATGTTTACCACATCGGCGCAGTTTGGCAGTTCACTGACCTCGTTTTCCGCCGATTTATTGTAGGTGCCACAGATAAAGGCGTTGCGTTTTTGGAACATATACTCTTCTTCAAAGCATCCGCGTATTCCCAGGTAGCCATTGCCTTGGCAGAGCAGGGTTTCCTGGTTTTGTAGAACCGATTTATCGGTACTGTTTGTGTGAAGAACAAAGCAACGATCCTTTTCTTCAAAAGGCACATAACTGTAATCAAACATGCAGCATCTCTCCGCTCATTTTCAATCTTATTCTAAAATATACCATTTCAAATTATACGCGCAGCATTTCTAAACAGTCAATAAGCTAGTAAAAAATACATGCTCAATGCTAGGTTTATGCCGCCCAATTGGGCGGCATAAAAAGCGTATTGCTATTTGTAATCCCGCAGTGAATTCAGCTGGGAAGTGGCCACCGGCCATTTAGCAGGCTTGCCTTGTTCTACCACACCTTCTAAATCCTCAACAAACTGATCAAATATCTTTAGGAAGGAATACAAAGTTCCGCCAACATGGGGGGTGAGATAAACATTGCTCTGGCTTCTCAGGGGGCTATCCTTAGGCAAGGGCTCTACTTCAAACACATCTAAGGCAAAGCTCATATCGTTCTTTTGAATACGCTCAAGCAAGGCATCGTTGTCCAGCAAAATGGCTCTGCCCATGTTCAGGAACAGCGAACCAACAGGGAAGGATTGGATAATTTCCCGATTGATAAGATTTTCGGTTCCGGTATTGTTGGCAGCACAGCAAACAATAACATCGCTGGTCTTACACAGATGGGCAAGCTCCGCTTTTTTAACACCAAAACTATTCACTACGCTGTCGGGCACGTAGGGGTCGCTGATGGAGATATTGGAGCTAAAGGGAGACAGCAGTCTTGCTACATTTTGGCCAACGCCCCCAAAACCGATAATGCCGATTTTGGCACCACTTAACTCTCGCTCTTGGGTGGGGAACTGAATTGGTGGTTTGGTTACCCATTTTTCACTGCCATTGCGCATATCCCAGATGTGGCCGGAAAGATTTCTGTAGATGTTCAGTATCTGGGCCACAGCAAGCTCAGCAACCGAAAGGGAATAGCAGCCCCGCATATCCGAAAGGGGGATGTTCATGGCGTTGGCTGCTTCAACTGTTGCTTTGGTAGAGTTCATTTTGCCTATATATTTTAAATTTTTTGCAATTTTTAAATCCTCTTCAGTGAATTCAGGGAAGGTCCACATAATTACAGCGTCGGCCCACTCCAAGTCCGGATGAAACTGCTGGGCGGTAGTGTGATTGGTTTTGCGAATATTCGCTTTGCTCTCGAAGTAATCAAAGTATTTCTGAAAGCGTGTATCCTGGTAAAATTCCTCTGGAATATTCAGTACAAGATTATATTTTTGCATACTTACAGCTCCTTAAAAATAAATAGGCTGATTTTGTGCTGCCGACTGATAGAGGGCATCCACGATTTTCTGGGTAAGCAGTACGTTTTGGGAGGTTACCACAGGTTGGGTGCCCTGTACTATTGCCTGTACAAAATTGATTACCCCACCAAAGGTGTTGGGCTGGGGGGAAAAGGGAATAGTCTTGTTAACCTGGACAGCGCCTTCGCTTTGATACAGCATTAGTGGTTGCAAACTTAGGCCGGCATTCTCTCCGTAAAAATGCAGATTCATCCGGGTAGTTTCGGTCTGAGGAGTGTGCAGCGCAAAGGATGTGGTTAGACTTAGGGTGAGGTTGTTTTCAAACACCACAAAGCCCATGGCGCAGTCCTCTACAGTGAAGCGCTCTTTATCCCAGGCACCAAACAAACCGGTGCCACCTTGTTTACCAATATAGTCGAACATAGATGCGCAGGCATAGACAGGGGTGGGGAAGTTTAACAGATACAAAGCGCTGTCCAGCATATGAATGCCCAAATCAATCAGCGCGCCTCCACCCTGAAGTTCCTTGCTGAGAAAATTACCCCAACCGGGGATGGCACGTCGCCGCACAGCCTGCACCTCTGCGGCATATACATGCCCCAATTGGCCCTGGCGTAGCATATCCCCCATGATTGTGATCTCGGGACGGAACCGGTGGTGGAAATTGTAGGACACCACTTTACCCATAGACGCGGCCAGTTGATGGATATCTTCTGCTTGTTCTAGGGTTATGGCAGGGGGTTTTTCACAAAAAACATGGCACCCTGCTTTTAGGCAGTCGGTTACAATGGGGTGGTGAAACTTGTTGGGGGTACACACGCTTACAATATCCGGCTTTAACTTTTCCAGCATCTCCTTGTGATCCCCAAAGGCGTGGGGTACCCCAAACTTTTTCGACACGGATTGGGCGGAAGAAAGCTGTACATCGCTTACTCCTATCAACTCTACCAGTTCAGGCATGGATTGGTAAGCTGGTATATGCACTGTCTGGGCTATCTGACCCGAACCAATAACAGCGGCTTTTAACATAGTCATTTAATACCCCGCCTTTTTTAACAGCTCCCGTACAAAGACCACCGATTGTTGCAGTGCTTTTGCACAGTCCTCTCCCAGTATACGGCATTCCATAGAAAAACCGGCATCGTAGCCCGATTGGCACAGTGCGGTAAATCCGGGCAAATAGTCGATATGCCCAGTGCCAGGCTGGAATCGATGGCTGGAGGCTATGTGTACATGCCCAATACTTTGGGCATGCTTGCTCAATGACTGCTCTATATGGGCTTCCTCTATGTTCATATGGTAAAAGTCTGCGGTAATCTGTACATTGGCAAATTGCCCTGCATCAATAAGGGACTGGGCGTCCTCCAAAGTGATAATCATGTGGTTTTCATAGCGATTCAGTGGCTCCAGGAACACTTTTGTTCCGGTGTTTTCTGCCACCTGGTTGAGAATCGACAGAGAATCCAGTAGTACCTTTTTGTCCTCCTCTGCACTGCGGGGCGGGGTCATGGGCGGCAGGCGCAGGCTAAACATACCCCAAGCAGCGGGGACCACAATGCCGTCAATTCCCATAGAACCGCATATCTTTAGGATTTCAGTAATGTCTTTCAGTCCTGTTTGGCGGCGTTCTTCTAAGAAATCCCCAATCCAGCCACCATAGCCGCCACACACCATTTTCACCGGGAAATCTGCTTTTTGGGAAGCGGATGCAATTTCCTTATGGTTATCCAGCAGCACCTTTCCATCTATTTCAAAAGCATCAAAACCCAACTGCTTAAGCAACATAAACTTATCATAAAAATTGGTTGGGAGATCGGGTTTGTCGTGAGTGGCAATATACATGATGAGCTTCCTTTCGCCTATAATTGAATCCACATATATTGATATGGGGAGACAGTAATTTCTTTGTTGTATGTTCTTCCGGTGAATGCATCGGTGCCCATGTAATGGGTATGCAGAGTTACAGTTTCATTGGAAACATTGATAAGCACCAGCACCTGTGACCCCTTTTCGCCACGCAGTAGGGCAAAAATACGGTTATCCAGAGACAACACCTGCTGGGGGCTGTTGGGGGCAAATGCCGGAATGGTTTTGCGCAGCCCGATGATTGCCGTGTAGGCGGTAAACACCATATGGCGCAGGGTGGTGGGGTCGGATAGCTCTTTGCGAATTTCCTCCAGGTCGAGCTTCTCCCGGTTGATTCTGCGCTTGATTCCCGAAGATTCATACTCCTGGTAACAGTTGCGGGAGCCCAATAGGCTGTGGTAATAAATGGCGGGCATACCCATCATGGACATGAGGACACACTGGGAGGCCAAAAACTTCTGGGCAATAGCTTGAGCATCCAGTAAATCACCAGCAACCGCATCCAGATAGTTGATGTTGAGCTCATAGGCTACCTGTGAACCATCTGGCAGCGTGCGGTAACCAATCTGTCCGCCTCGCTCCAGCACAGCGTTTTCCATAAAGGATTTTTCCAGCTGGGTTAGGATATCCTCAACAGGCCGCATACCAATGCCGTCGTGGGAGGCCAAAAAGTTAAAGTAAGCGGTGTCACAACTGGTGGGTTCCAGCCCTGCTGCCCATTGGGTGAGCTTGTCGGCGTTGCCGCTGAGGAAGGAATACAGGGTGAGGGGGGGAAGAGGGAACTGGTATACCATGCTTGCTTCGTCGTGGCCGTTGCCAAAGTAGCTGATGTTATCTTGGTGGGGCACATTGGTTTCGGTAATGATGGTACAACCCTTGGAACACAGCTGCAAAACGTCTCTGGTGAGCTTGATGAGCTCGTGGGTTTGGGGCAACTGCATACAGGTGGTGCCCAGCTCCTTCCAGGCAAAGCCGATGGCATCATACCGCAGGAAACGAGCGCCTTTTGCAGCATACATAAGCAAAATATCTAAAATTTCTAAGAGTACCTTTGGCTCTTTAAAATTCAGGTCGATTTGATCCTCACTAAATGTGGTCCACACATGCTTTACGCCGTCTTTGGTTGAAAAGGGGGTGAGCAGAGGCAGTGTGCGGGGGCGAGTAACCAAAGAGTAGTCCAGAGAAGGGTCGGCAGTAATAAAGAAATTCTGGTATTCAGGGGTACATTTTAAATATTCTTGAAAATACTTACTGGACGCCGATACATGATTGATAACTGCGTCAAACATCAAATCATAATTTTGGCTAAGAGCCTCTACATCAGACCAGCTTCCCAAATCGGGATTGATTTCCCGGAAATCGGACACAGAAAAACCGTCATCCGAGGTGTAAGGGAACATGGGCAGGAGATGGATGATGTTGATATATCCTTGCAGAAACTCATCCGCAAACCGACTAAGGGTTTGCAAGGGGGATTGCTCTTTGCTGCGGATGCCGTCCCCATAGGTAATCATAAGAACATCACTTTGATCTACCCAAGGATAGGTGCTGAATTGCTGCTTGCTCCATTTTTCAACCAATGCAAGGATATTGTTGTACACCTGCTCATATTGATCCGGATACAGGTATTGTACTCTATTTAGAATAGTTTGCATGTTTTAACTCCACTTCAATAGCAAGGTAATAATCTTTTTGCCGTCCACATTTAAGGAAACAGAATTGCTGTTGGGGGATAGCTGCTGGGTAGGATGTTCCAGCATAGTACAGAGGCTACACTCCTGGATAGGAAAGGGGGTGGTTAAGGTTACTGGTACCTGATTCTCCAAGGTGTTGTATAACCGCACAATCAGGCCATCTCCAGATCTGTGCTGCTTAACAGTGCTAAGCAAGATATACGGTGAATCCACGCTGATAAAGGACTCTGGCGCTGCCTTTCCGGGTTCATACACTTTCCCTGGCATTTCAAATCCTCGCAAAGGATAGGCGTATTGCTCACTAACCACAGCTAGGTTATCTCTTTTGAAATACACGCTGTAGTGGAAGGTTTGCAGCCCGTATTCCCGAGAGTCAAAGGTTTCCACAATGGGGGTGGTGCTGTGTTGGCCATCCAGCCAGGAGATAGGCAAGCCGTGGAACATATAACTTGTGCTCCGCAGTAAGGTCAGATATAGGTCAGCACCTTGGGGATGGCGTTTGACGTGGTATTCATACAGCCCTTTGGTCATTACATTGAGGCTTTCCCCATCCTGGGCAATACCGGCATATTTGTGCATAGGCATTAGCAGGGATTGGGTGGACTTTAGCGCAGGGTCAAAGGGGAATAGCTGGGGATCTCTTTCTACCTCGTCAAAGCAAACATGGGAATATTCCACTCCATTGATAAAGCCGGTGGGGAATTGAGCATAGAGAATATGATCTTTAGCCTTATTTTCAAACTGTACTTCAAAATCAATTTGCTGGCTGTTTTGATATAGGGTCACCAGAATTTCCACCGGGCAGTCCACATACTGTGGGGAACGCCCCAGCAGTTGGGGGTCAGCGCCTTCTGGAATGGAGAGGACAGCCCGTATCTTCAGCGAGGATGCCAGAGGGGAGTTATGCAGCACACCTACGCTTTTCACAGCAGCAAATACATGCTCGTCCCACAATGGGGAAACATGCTGGTATTCGTCACCCACCTCTCCCCGGCTTACCAAGGTGTTCAGTCGCTGGAAACAGTAGCCATCCTCTTTTCGCAATACATTGATGCTGGCATCCGGATTGACAGTAATGGTAAAATACTCATTTTCAATAGCAGGGTGGGAATGTTGCAGCCGCACATACAGCTCACTTTTGCGCTTTTCGTTGAGGGTTAAGGGCTTTACAATATATTTGGCAAACCCAAGCGCCGGCACTGGCGAAGCCTGAAACCGGATACGGAAGCATTTGCGGCGAATCCGCTCTTTGCTGTTGTAAGGAAACTCTCTGGTGAGCACATCCTCCCATTGATTTAGCAGCTGGAATTCTATGGGGATGTGGTCAAGGTCAAACAAGGCGATATCCGCAACCTGAGGGCTGTCTTCTATATGAACAACCTGCTCGGTTATGCCACCAGCAGCAAAGCCCAGGGGGTTAAACAGCATCAGATATTGCTCTGTGTCCTCCAGTGGGCTTGTATCGGTTCGGGAAGCTATTTTCTCCAGACAGAGCTGGCTAAGGCGGGCAGCAGTTTGATACCCGTGGCGGATATAGCTGTGTATATCCTGTATAACCGCGTCGGATGAGCAGCCGGAAATACCGTCATGGCCAAGAGATTTTAGAATGTTCTTCCAGGCATGGTCTATAAGTCCGTGAGGATAGGGTTCCCCCATGCTGTACAGGACGCTGCACAAAGGTTCGCAGTACCGCTCCAGCTCAGTAAGACAGGTGTGCAGCTCTCTTTTCAACCCGGAGCGGCAGGAGGTAACTGCATTGGGATCTGGGCCGTAGCGGAAGTCCCGCAATTCTCCGGTTATGGTTTTTAGCTGGGATCGATGTTCTTTGGCAGATTCTCTTGCAAGGTCGGCATAGGCTTCCATAGAATTATTGCAGATATCCAGTTGGGGAAACCGTTCCTTCACCTCTTTAAGCATGGCGGTGAAATCTGGGTCCTGTAACAGGTGGTCAGAACCATTTATGAGCAATACCGTTCCCAGTACACTTTGGTTTTTCAGGGTATCGTAAGCGCTTTGAAAGTGGTCACACACACTTTGGCCCAGCTTACCCCAGCTTTTAAGGCTCCAATACCCCAGCAGCATATACTCACCCAATACCTCACTGCCGTCGGGAGAACGCCATAAAAACTCCTTATTTTCAACTGTATCAATGTTGCAGCCTCGGAAAAAGAATGCGTTGTCCAGCCCTACACCATTTAGAATTTGGGGCAGTTGGGATACATGCCCAAAGTTATCTGGGACATATCCCACCCTCATTTTTCCGCCAATCTGCCTGCAAACCTCATCGCCTATAAGGAAGTTGCGTATCAGCGCTTCTCCGCTGGACAAAAACTCATCCGGGAGGTTGTAAAGGGGGCCAAAGGCCAATCTGCCATGGGCCACCAGCTTTTCTATGCGCTGGCGATTTTCTGGGTATACCTCTAGGTAATCCTCTAAAACCACGCTTTGGCCATCAAAGCTGTAGCAGCAGAAGTGTTGGTCTGTTTCCAACAAATCCAACAGCTGATGAAATAAACTGCACAGGCGGATGCGAAAATCGCTGAAGGTGCGGTACCATTCTCTATCCCAGTGGGTGGAGGCAGCCACAATTACTTTGTTCATCTAAGCAATTCCTCGGTTTCTCTATTTAATGCGCAGATTGGTGTCGCAGTCAAACAGCATGATATTCTCGTTGTTTACACAGAGCGATACCTTTGTTCCGGGTTTCATATTCATATGGCTGGTGGTTTGAATCTTCACTTCGTTGCCATCAATTTCGGTTATGAGTATAGCGTAGGAGCCCTGGGGTTCTACAAAGCTGATTACTGAATCACACAGGAACTGGCTGTGTTGCTTCTCTTGGTCAATTTGGAAAAACTCTGGCCGGATGCCAAGCTCCACTTCTTTGCCCTGATAGGGGGCAACGGCATGGTACAGTTTATCCGGAAGTTTGTAGCGGAAGCTGGGGGCTGCCGCATAGTATGCGCCGTCGTCATGCACAATGGTTACCCGGAAGAAATTGGTGGGTGGAGTGCCGATAAAGGAGGCAACAAATTTGGTGGCACTGTCCTGATAAACCTCCATGGGTGTGCCAATCTGCTCAATGTTGCCTTGGTTCATGATAACAATGCGGTCGGCAAGGCTCATGGCTTCGGACTGATCATGGGTAACAAAGATGCTGGTGGAGTTTTGTTGATTGTGTATGTTCTTAAGCTCAGTGCGCATGGAGACCCGCAGCTTTGCGTCCAGATTGGATAAGGGCTCATCCATTAGAAAAATTTTGGGCTCTACAACAATGGCGCGGGATACTGCAACACGTTGGCGTTGTCCGCCAGACATTTGTGCCGGGTATCTATCCAACAACCCTACAATATCGGTGGCCGCTGCTGCTTTTTCCACCCGGAGTTTGATTTGGTCTTTGGGCACCTTTTGCAGTTTTAGGGGATAAGCAATGTTGTTGAATACCGTCATATGGGGCCAGATGGCATAGGATTGGAATATCATAGATACCCCTCTATCCTTGGGTTCTTTGCCCAGTATGCTTTCGCCGTCAATGAGGATATCCCCTCCGCTAACCTCTTCAAGCCCTGATATCATGCGAATGGTTGTGGTTTTGCCACAGCCCGATGGGCCGAGGAATACAATGAACTCCCCTTTATCCAGAGAAAGATTCATGTTGTTTACAATCAGCGGGCCTTTTGCTGTATATCTTTTTTGCAGATCCTTCAGTACAAGATAGCTCATAATGTGCCTCCTACAGTTCTACTCCGCCCCACATACTGCCTACATACTTGCGGATGATAAAGGTGAAAATCAGTGCGGGTATAATTAAGATAATGCTGCCCGCCGCTGCATATTGAATGCCGCTGGAGGTGGTGCCTATGGCTTTGTAAACCACCAGAGCAAGGGTTTGGTTTCTGTTTGTGAGAATCAGTGCGGAGATAGTGTCGTTCCATGCAGTTAAAAATGCGTACATAGAACTGGCCGCCAATGCGGGAAATGCCAAAGGCAAGGTTATCTTCATAAAGGTTTGGAAAGAATTTGCTCCAAAAATCATAGAGGCTTCTTCCAATTCCCGATTAATGCCGATAAAAATGCTGGAGGTGATCCAAGCGGTGAGGGCAATGTTGGGCACCGAATACAGCAGTGCCAGCCCGATTAGGGTATCGAATAAACCAAACCGTATAAGCAATACTGCCATGGGGATGCTGATACCCACAATGGGAAACATCCGAACAATCAGCAAAAGAACGTTTATCTGATCTTTAAACCGAAAGTTATACCGGGCAATTGCGTATCCGGCCAAACTTCCCACCGATAAAGAGATCAATATGGTGTAAAGGGAGACCAAAATGCTGTTTTTTAAAGCCACAGAAGAGTTGGGGACTATGGCAAAAAACTGGCGGAAGTTGTAAAACACATTTTTGCGATAGGTAAATTCCATAGGGCCATTCTCTCTGGTTTGCTGGAAATCCTCAAACAGCTTTTCTCCCGGGATGGTGATACCATACTGCCGTTTAAAATGGGTTTCCATTTTAAACGGGCTTTTGGTGGTTATAATGGAACGATAGCCGTCTCCGTTACCGCTGTCGTAAAAAAGTTCGTATTCGCCGTTGTCGGCGGGCGCAACCTTTACCGTGACAGAAAAGCTGGGAAGAAAGGGTTTAGGGTAATTGGCCATCTCAGTGGCGTTGGAAAATGCCACTGTTACAAAAAACATTAGAGGGATGAGAACCGATAACAAAAGCGCAGTTAGAAGAATGGCAATTGTGGCTTTTTGTGCTACATTTAATTTATCCATGGCTATCTCCTTTCCATTGGCGAGCCGCGTTTAGCCAATTTAAAATACACCATGGTTACAGCAAACACAATGAGTGTAGTGGTGAAAGACAAGGTAAAGGCCAGTTTTTTGCTGGTATCCAGCCCTGGAACCATGTCCACATAAAATGCAATTCGTTCCACAAGGAATGGCGCTTTACCATACCCCACAACCATTACCGAAATAGCCCACACCTGGATTGCGGCTATCAGCCGCAGAATCACCGATGTAGTGATAGAGGGCTTTAAAATAGGCAAAGTGATATCCTTAAAAATTTGCCACTTGTTTGCGCCAAAGGTGTAGGCTGCTTCTCGTAGCTCCTTCTGCATACCCTGCAAACCCGCCAGAAGAATAATCATAACCGATGGTGTCACCGTCCAGGTATCGATGAGAATGACCAAGAATACCAGTTCCAGGCCTTGTCCGCTTAAAAAAGAGATGGGTGTATCAATAATATGCAGGGTTGTTAGGATAGAGTTTATCCAACCATCTCTGACCAGACCGGTTTTCCACAGTATGGCCACTGCTGTGGGGGTAATCGCCATAGGAATCATAGCGATAAACATAAACAGCTTGGAGCCGAAGAACTTGCGAACCAGCAAAACCGCCAGCATAAGCGCCAAAAAATACTGTAACACTACCGAAACCGCTGCAAATATGGCAGTGTTCATCACCGCTTTGCCAAATAACTCGGATGTAAACATCAGTTTAAAGTTACCAGTTAAGGTAAACTTGCCGTCAAGCCCTGTAAACACTTCTGCCACACCCGAGACAACCGGAGCCAGCCAGAATACCGCATAGTACAAAAATGCTGGAAGCAGCAGAAGGTAGGGAATGGCCTTCTTGTTCAACACGATTCCTCCATTCAAAGTAAAGCGATAACAATGGGGAGGATATATTATACCCACCCCATCCTAAAACTACTATGTCTATTGAATTTTCAATGCATCAAGTTTTGCTTGCATTTCTGTGAAATATTCAGGGGAAGGCACTGCTTTGTCGGCAAGCACTTTATTGAAGATTTCACCATAGATAAGCTTTACAGCATTCCAGTCGGTGTACTTTGTGGCAGGAACTCCGCGAATGGTTGTGGTTTGCAGCATCTCAATGCCTGCGCGCATAACCACATCACTGGATTCCAGAATGTCGCCTACTTCTTGAATGGGGCTGAGTGCACCGCCATAGTTGGAGCAGAAATCATAGTTGACCTGGGGAGTGGTGACATAACGGATAAACTTTTCTGCCAGTTCTTGGTTTTTGGCACCCTTTTGGATACCATAACACCAAGCACCGGAGGTAGAACCTGCACCATTGGAACCTTTGGGAGCTGCACCAATGATATACTCGTTGGGGGCTGCGTTGTAAGCGGTGCCTACAGGCGCCATGTGGGCAAAGGTCAGCCAGACTTCTCCGCTGTTTAAGGGATCGGTGGGAGCAGTGTATTGAGCCTGTTCGGAATAGAAGGCGTTGCCCTGTGCCATTTCGGCAACAATGCCCATTGCTTTTTGGAAGCCTTCAGAGGCTACTTCTGGGAAGTCTCCGCCATATGCCAGGCTCATGCCGCCCAAGGGGTACAAAAGTTGGGATTTATCCAGGTTGGCAGGCAGCATTGCTTTGCCTGCACCTTCACCAGCGGCAATGGCAATAGCCCATTTTGCATATTGTTCCCATGTGATGCCCTTAACAACATCTTCTTCGGTTAAACCTTCTGGGAGGTACTGCAAAGCTTTTTTATTGGCGATGGTTATGTACACATCGAAGGACATGGGGACAAAAAAGCGTTGGTCACCGTTGTTGGTGGAGGCATCAAACATGTTGGTTACAGTGATGCCGGTATCTTGGACGATGCCGCTGATATCTTGCACCCATCCGCCGTTGACATAAGGTGCCATATTGGCGGTATCTACATACAGAATATCCGAAATAATGTTGCCGGTTTCTTGCTCTGTCTGAATTTTCTTAATGCTGTCTGCCTGGGCAATAAAGTCTACCTCTACCTTAACGTTGTTTTCCTCCTCAAATTTTTTAAAGAAGGTATCGATAAGGTATTCCTTTTCATGGGTTTCGGGGGTACCAGAATAGGAGATGCGCAGCACATTGTCTCCGGTGGATTGACTGGAGGGTTGGCTGGAAGCTGTTTCGCCTGCAGGGGCAGCGCTTTCGGAACTTTTTGTGGAATTGCCACAGCTGGACAAAACCAACATGGATGCGGATAGCGTGATTGCCGTAAGAAGTGTAACAAAACGTTTCATTTTCATAATCCGACCTCTTCTTTGCATTTTGTTTCCTGTTCGTATGTTCTATGCTTGATAAAACTGTATTGTTAGAATAACAAATTAGAGGGGGAGATACAATGTGTGGCTACTCAAAATTCAAAGAGGTTGATTGTGCATTTGCACAATCAACCTCTTTGAAAAAAGGAACTGAAGAGCGTGTTGGCATCCGGCTTACTCTCGGTCCATTTGTTGTGTATGACCGCTGTGTAAAGCTCCATCAAATCCCGCATGATACGGGGATTTTTCCCTGTTAGCTCTTCAATTCTTGCCAATCGGTAATTCAGGGTATTGCGGTGGATATGCAGCTGCTTGCACAGCTCGTTTTGGTCATTGCTGCCCCGTGTAAAGGCAATAATGGTTTCCACCAGCTCTTTTTGATACTCGCTTCGGCTAAGCTTTTCCATAAGCAGCTTCACCGTGTTGGTTCGCTGCAGATGCCCAAGACCATGCTCCAGTGCAATCTCCGAAAACTGCACCACCTTTTGTTTGTATTCCAACATCCGCGCGGTTTGTAGGGTTTGAAGTGCTTGTATTACCGAATCGTTGATAATTTCCGCCACATCCCCCAAAAAGCAGCCAAGCAAATCCTTGTTTAAGCTCATGATGCGGTCAACTCGCTGCATAAGGTTGGGGCTGTGATTTAAAATCAACAGAGCGTCCTCGGAGCCTTGCCTTACCACAAATTCCCCCTGTTCCAGCCAGCGCTTAATCTGATCAAACACGCTAAACCGAGCTCTGCGGCTAGTAATAACCGCAGCTACTCTGGGAATACTGATATCAACTCCAAAGTCTCTTGCGCGGCTGATAAAGTCTTCTCTATAGCCTTCTTTTTTTAAATAAACCCAGTCGTTTAAAAAGTCTTTGAGTCGCCCTTCTCGTATAGAGGCCATGTCGTTAATCATCTGGGTTTCAATCATCATGCAAGCCATGGCCACAACAATATTGCCGATATGGGTAACCTCTTTGGGATCTCCGCTTACCCCGATTACCCCCATAAGTTGGTTGCTGAACACAATAGGGAAATTTACCCCTTTGCGCTCGGTTTCGGTATCTTCGTAGACTACTACAGGTTCCATACTTTTCAGAGCGTGAACAGCACCCAAATGTAGGGTGTTGAGCCTGGCTTTGTCTCCACTGGCTATAATGTACCCCCGTGTGTCCATAATATTGATGTTGAAGGGTACCATCTGCATAATGGAATCCGCTATTTTTTTAGCAGTATCTTTTCCCAATTCCTTCGCACCCAGTATACCCACCACCTCAATTTTATTTATTTAGCTTTAGTATATCTGCTTTAATCTCCGGCAAAGAACTTCAGCAATTCTTTTGTATCCCTCTTTGCTGGGGTGTACGTTGTCCTCTAAAAACAAGTGGGCGTTGTGTGTATGGAAGTTACACTCTTTGTGCATGTCTATCACCTGTATTCCGTGATAACTGCATCCCAATTGTACTGCATTGTAAAAATCAAACAATGTCGCGCCAGATGCATTGGGGCAACAGTAGGCTTGTTCCGGTGTTGTGGACAGATACGGTGCTTGAAAACGATATAGAGGTGTAAGCCATACAATAGGTGTTTTGGGGCATTGCTGACGTATGGTATCGACAAAGAGATTCATGGCACCCAAAAAGGTGTAGGGAACTTTGTCTGTGACATTGCCCACCCGGCCACCCCAATACCAGTCGTTGGTGGCGTACCACACCAGAATCAAATCAGCATCTTCTGCGGGTGTATGGGTGTTTAGAATGTTTAGACCACAATTTTCCATTACTGCGCTAAGGCTGCTGCCACTGACTGCATGATTTTCAACAAGCTGTATCCCTAAGCCCTCTTGTATACGCTGCTGATATCCGCCACCACCGTATCCCAGAGTGGAGATACTGTCGCCGTAAATCACTAATTTATTCAGTTTAGCCTGAAATTCACCCATACTTTAAACTCCCCAGCTTTGATTATTATACAATAAAGTATCATAAAAGTTTTTTTAAAGCAACAAATA
>CAYNCW010000001.1:0-31803 GCA_964395635.1 uncultured Oscillospiraceae bacterium | reverse complement strand
CTTTAGGTCGAAGATCAGTGTTTGTAGAAAGAATTTGTACCGATACCCGTTGAGGCAATTCCATATCGCTATACGTTTTGGTTTCCATAATTTGCAGCATTGCCACAAATGGTTCGCTCATATCGCCAAGATAAATGGTATTCCCGCTGCGCACAAGAGGCTTTCCCTTATAATACAGCATGTTGTCCTTTTGTTCGGCCATTTTCCTACCTCCGTGTTTCAATCGTTGTCTCACGTCGATATAATTTCCTCTGATTTCAAGGAATCTGTAGGGACAAACTGTGTTGGTCTGTTTATAGGCATGAATACTATAAACTATAGATGGCTAACAGCCGTCCTTACACAAAATTTATGCAATATAACGGAAATTAGATGGACATGATCGTTACCTAAGTACTTATTGTACCATATTTTTTCACATCTGTACAGTTGCCTATACAACTTTAATCGCCCAAGCTGGGCAAACGGTGGAACAGTACCCACACAGTACGCATGCCTGATGGTCACATACTGCTGTTCCCCCTTGCATAGAAAGGGCTTTCTGGCCGCATCGCTTAACACAGGCGCCACATCCTTCGCACCAATCTTCAATATGCAGCCGCCTTGTTTTTTCCTTTAGTAATTGCTGCTGGTGCTTGGTGAATCCCCCCTGCTGCCAAAAGCCAATATTGGCGTCCACCTCTTCAACCGACTGCATACCGATTGCCACGCTGTGGATAAAGGGTTGGTTTACAATATAGGATAGGCAGTCCTCAGCTTTGCGAAACAAATTGCCGCCACCCAAGGGTTTCATGGAAAACACCCCGATGCCTAGGTTATAAGCCTTTACCAGCGCATCCTCCATCTGCTGTCGGCTGCCGTCCACAATCCCCAGTCCATCCAGGTTGAGAATGGGGTGTATGCAGTCCAGCCCCAGCTTACAGGCACCCTCCACCGCAGCTACATGGTGCATAGAAGCACCCACTGCACGAATGATTCCCTTCTGCTTACATTCCAGCAAATACTCCAGCGCCGGGCTATGCCCCCGCAGGGTATGAATGCTCTCCTGCTCATGGAGCATAAAGATGTCGATATAGTCTCGATTTATCCCCTGCCTGGCCTCCTCCACCGCCTGCACTGCCAATTCACGGGTATAGGCATAGGTTTTGCTGGACACTACCAGCTCCCCATACCCTGTAAGCTCCATAGCCCGGTGGATATAGGGATAGGTCTGGTACAATTGGGCGGTATCACAAAAGTTTATCCCCTGTTCTATGGCATGGGCCAGCACTGCCGCTCCCTGCTCCACTGGCAATGCAGCCTGCAACGGCCCCACTGTCAGCGTGCCAAAGCAGATGCGGGACACTTCTATTCCAGTATTCCCCAAACTATTTGTTTGCAATCAATATGCAACCTCCTAACTTATACAAGACACTGATTAAAATTGCCAACAGGTTTGCGAGGATTTGTTTCGTTCTGACAAGACGGAGAAACCATGCGGGCTGACATCAGGCAAAAAGAACCACCCTATCGGACGAAAAAAAGGCCACAAAGAGTTGGTGATGTTTGCTGGTGTTTTGTATTCTATACGAAAAAGCGGCTGATCCTTTTCAGCCGCTTACAGTATCATCTATTCTTCATTAAGATAGGATTTGACCATCACAAGTAAAAGGTCATCCAGGACTAAGCGCCGAATCAGGCTGCGAGCATTGTTGTAGGTGGTGATATAGGTGGGATCCTCGGACAAAATATACCCTACAATCTGGTTAATAGGGTTATAGCCTTTTTGGCGCAAAGCATCATAAACCTGCATGAGCGTGTCCTTCATCTGCCGGTCTTTATCTTCATGAATGGAAAAGCTTATGGTTGGTTCCTGCATAGTATCACCTCAACAACTTTATGATACACCAAAATACTGAATTTAGCAAGAGTTTTTAGCAATGCTTGAGAATATCCTTCTTTTTTAGGCTAAAAAAGCGGACGCCGGCTTTTAGGAATCTCCCCCTAACCCGGCATCCGCTTCGCATACAGCAGCGTATGCCCAATACCCTTACGCTGTTTTTTCTTCCGGCTTATCCTGAATGCTCTTAATTACCTGGGTGGGGCAAACCTCAACACAGGCACCGCAGTTGGTGCACTTTTCAGGATCAATCCAGGCCAAATTATCGGTTACGGCTATAGCCCCAAACTCGCAGGTCTTTTCGCACTTTTTGCAGCCGATACAGCCAGCGGCACATTGCTTGCGCACCACGCCTCCCTTTTCCTTAGAAGAACAGGCCACTACCACCTCACTGGCAGAGGGGGTAATGTCAATAAGTGCTTTGGGGCAAGCCTTAGCGCACATACCGCAGCCGGTGCACTTTTCTTTATCCACCACAGCAATTCCGTTTTGGATATAGATGGCGCCAAAATTGCAAGACCGCTCGCAGTCCCCAAATCCAAGACAGGCATAGGCACAGCTACCATGGCCCTTGTACAAAAAGTTGCAGGCTTCACAGGTGGGGGGGCCTTGATAATCCACCGCGTAGTTTGTTTTGTCGCAGGTACCTGAGCATTTTACCACAGCCGACATGGCCACAACCTCTTCGGCAGTAGTGCCCAACACCTCGCTGATTGACCGAGCAACATCTGCACCACCCGGGGTACACAGGTTGGAGCGCACACCGCCCTCCACCAGCTTTTCTGCATATTCGTCACATCCGGCAAACCCACAGGCACCGCAGTTGGCACCTGGCAGCACAGCCCGGACATTGGTGACCCGCTCATCCACCGGAACCGCCATATACTTTGCAGCAACGGTGAGAATAACACCCGACAATACACCAATGACTGATACAACAATCACCGGCAGCATAATTCCATCCATGCGTTCACTCTCCTATCTGGCTGTTAGCCAAAGATACCCTCCACAACGCCGCTAAAGCCCATAAATGCCAGGGATACAATGGAAGCGGAAATGAGGGTGATCGGAATACCTTCAAAGGATTTTGTTATCTCGCAGCTTTCCATGCGCATACGCACACCGGCGAAGAGAACCATAGCCAACAAGAAGCCAAGTCCGGCTCCCACCGAGTTAATAATAGCGTTTACAAAGGTGAATCCCTCTTCAATGTTCAAAAGGGTTACACCCAGCACCGCACAGTTGGTGGTAATCAGCGGCAGATACACACCCAAAGAGCGGTGCAGCGCCGGAACATACTTTTTCAGCACAATTTCCACCAGCTGCACCAGGGCAGCAATAACCAAAATAAATACAATGGTGTTGAGATACTCCAGCTTATTGGGCAGCAGCGCATAGGTGTACACAGGCCAGGTAACTGCGGTGGCTAGGGCCATAACAAAGATAACTGCAAAGCTCATACCCACAGCGCTGTCCAGCTTTTTGCTTACCCCAAGGAAGGGGCAGATACCCAAGAATTTGCTCAGCACAAAGTTATCCACCAAAATGGTGCTGAACAGGATAATCATAATCTGTTTCATGCCTGTACCTCCCCTTTATTGGCGTGGGCGCAGGCAGCCGCAGACGGGCAACCTTGGCAGCCCATAGTCTTGCGCTTAATGGCTTTGCCTTTGGTCAGGCGATTTACCAGCGCAATGGTTACCCCATACACAAAGAAGCCGCCGGGGGCCAGCAGGAACACAATCATGGGGTCGATAATATTGGCGGTAAGGGTAATGCCGAACCAGCTGCCAGAGCCGATAATCTCTCTGGCCGAGCCCATAATCAGCAGGGCCAATGTAAAGCCCAGGCCCATCCCGATGCCGTCCAAGGCTGAATCCACCACTGAATTTTTGTTGGCGAACATCTCAGCACGGCCCAAAATAATGCAGTTAACCACTATCAGCGGTAGGAAGATACCCAGTGCCTTGTCGATTGCCGGAGCATACGCCTTTACCAGCAACTGCACCATGGTTACAAAACCGGCGATAACCACTATGTAACAGGGAATGCGCACCTTATCGGGGATAATGTTTTTTAGCAGGGAGATAACGATGTTGGAGCATACCAAAACCACAGTTGCAGCCACACCCATGCCCAGACCATTGACCGCCATGGTGGTGACGGCCAGCGTGGGGCAGGTGCCCAAAATCAGTACCAAAACCGGGTTTTCCTTGATAATACCGGTTGTCAGAATGGAAAGCTTGCTCTTACCTTGCACGATTACGCCGCCTCCTTTACCAGTTCATAGGTTTCGTTTACCAAACGCAGCGTATTTTTCAGCGCTGTAGAGGTTCTGGTGGCACCGGTGATACCGTCCACCGCATCAGGGTTGTTTGAACCCTCATACTGCTTAAGATAATCGGGATTTGCAACCTTGGTGCCAAGTCCCGGTGTTTCGTTGTGGTCAAACATATTGATACCGGTGTAGTTGCCCTCTTTATCCAAACCAACCATATAGGTTACAACACCGTCAAAGCCCTTGGCACCTGCCCGGATGACATACCCGGTGCCGTTATCGGCGGCATACACTTCCTCCACACCTTCCGGCAGAGTAAGGCCGGTAAGCTGGGTAAAGGCATCCCCCTGGGGCAAAACCAACTGACGCACCGCGTTGGCGGCGTTTATTTCGGACTGCTTGATAATAGGCTTGGTCACGGTATAGGTGCCAGCCAAAGCAAAGGTGATCACTAAGCAGATGGCAAGCAGCACCACAGTGGGTCCAAGCAAACTCTCTCTAAACTTGGTCATTTCCCTTCGGCACCTCCAAACGCTTTAATGGGTGTCAACCGGTCGATATGGGGGGTAGCAATATTCATCAGCAATATAGCAAAAGATACCCCTTCCGGATAGGAACCGAACAAACGGATAACCACGGTGAGCACACCGCAGCCTATGCCAAAAATCAGCTTGCCCTTTTCGGTGGTAGGGGTGGTTACATAGTCGGTGGCCATAAAGATAGCCCCCAGCATCACACCACCGGCCAGTACCTGGTATACAGGATCTGCGCCCAGGGCAAAGGACAGCACAAACACTGTGCCGATAAAGGCCACGGGTATTGTGGGGGTAATCACCTTGCGCACAACCAGATACACACCGCCGATAAGCAGCGCAATCTTGCTGGTTTCGCCCAAAGAGCCACCAATTCTACCCATAAGCAAATCCATATACCCGGGATGAACGGCATCTGGTGCCAAAGCCAGCGGAGTAGCTCCAGCCAGGGCATCCACCGCATTTGCTGGGAACACCCAGGTAGTCATTGCGGTTGCAAAGGAAATCAGCAGCACAATTCTTCCCACTATGGCAGGGTTTACAAAGTTTTTGCCCAAGCCGCCAAACAGCTGCTTGATAATAATGATGGCCACAAAGCAACCGATTACCGCCATCCAGATAGGAATCCCTACAGGCAAATTAAAAGCCAACAGCAAACCGGTAACTGCAGCGGACAAGTCCCCCACAGTGTTGGAAAGGCCCATCATTCGGCGATAGATATACTCAAAAGCCACACTTGCAGCCACACACACAGCGCTGAGCACCAGCGCCCGAACACCAAACCACACCACCGAAACCGCCAAAGCAGGCATCAGCGCCTGCAGCACATCCCGCATAACCGACTGGGTTGTATGCTGGGCACGAAAATGTGGAGAGGCTGTTATCGTAAGATTGCTCATTCTCCTAAGTCCTCCCTTTCTTATGCCTTGGCTTTGGCCTGAGCCGCCATCTGGGCATTGCGCAAGCGGCCCTTGGCCAAGCGGTGCATCTGCACCAGATGCCGTTTTGCCGGGCATGCAAAAGCACAGCAGCCGCATTCCATACACAGATTCACCTTAAAGGCTGCCAGCCCTTCCATATCCTCCCGGTTAAAGCAGTCCTCAATGCGCAAGGGCATCAGGTTCATAGGGCAAGCGCGTACACACCGGCCGCAACGAATACAGGCGGATTCAGAGTACTCCTCCACCTGGGACTTATCAAAAGCCAGAATGGCATTGTTGTTTTTCAGGATAGGATAGCTGTCGTCGTGAACTGGGGTACCCATCATAGGCCCACCGTATAAAATCTTTTTTGGCTCGGTTTTATATCCACCGCAAAACTCCATCAAATCCTTGATAGAAGTGCCGATAAGCACCTTTACATTCTGGGGATTTGCTATCGCGCCGCCGTCTACAGTAAGGCGCTTGGAGATCAGAGGCACACCGTCCTTGAGATACTGACCCAGTACTGCAATTGAGGTAATGTTGGACACAATGACCCCCACATCGGCAGGCAGCTTGCCTTCTGCCATAACCCGGCCGGTGGTTTCATAAATCAAAACCTTTTCACCGCCCTGTGGATACTGGGATTTCAGCGCCTTTACAGTAATGGCACTGTCTCCTTTGAGCATCTCCTCCAGCTTTTGGATACCCTTGGGTTTGTTGTCCTCCACCCCGATGATGCATTTGGGTATACCCAGGTGCTTCATAACTTCCCGGATGCCAAACAGCACATTTTCGGCTTCTTCCATGATGGTGCGATAGTCGCTGGTTATGTAGGGTTCACATTCTGCTGCATTAATCAGCAGGTGATCTACTGTTTGCTTGGGGTTAAACTTGATGTGGGTGGGGAACCCTGCACCGCCCAATCCCACCAAACCCGAAGCACGCACAGCAGCTATAAAGCTGTTCTTGTCGGTAATAACTGGGGCCACAACGCTCTCATCCAAGGTTTGGAGCTTGTCGGTTTCGATGATAACCGTTTTGGAGCGGGCCCCGTTGGGCATCAAAACCTCCTCGATTCCCTTGACAGTACCGGAAACGCTGGAATGGACCGGCGCGCTGAGAAAGGCCCCGGTATCACCGATAACCTGTCCCACCTTCACCTGATCCCCAACCTTCACCTGTACTTCACAGGGTGGACCCATGTGCTGAGCCATCACAATAGACACTTTGTCCGGAACAGGCATGGTTTTGGTTGCGCTGTCCTGGGTGTTCTTTTTGTGGGGCACCGCAACGCCCTTCAGCGATTTGCTGAATATACTCGCCACTAGAAAACCTCCCTTACACAAATTGGCATTATTCTTGCTTTGCTTGGTATGGTAATGCAACCTGCCCCTGGCAGGCCGCAGCCGCAACAGTATGTGACTACATCAGGAGTATGAAAATATCCCTACCACAGCAGCCATTTGATTGCGCATGTTTGGCCTGTAGTTCCTACAACATGGCCCAAAAACACGCTGCCGTTGTATGGAAACCTTACATAATAGCACCTGCTAAACAAGTATGCATATTACCAAAACAAAACAGAAGATGAGAATTGCTCTACGCAGTATGCTTCGAAGCAGTCGTGACCCGCCTTCAGTATATCTAACCATTACCACGTGATGCCGCCCTCTTTTTGGGGGCGCAATTTTTGCTATATTTCATCTCGTCAACAATTTTAGCATACATACTAAGCGAAAACAAGTAGGATTGCACATGATAAATTATTATCATACACAAATTATTGGTTAATTTGTTGTCAATCTTAAATAAAAAAACAAGCGACATGCTGTTTCTGCGCAGAAACCATTGTCGCTTGTTGCCATAAGAAAAAGAAAATCTATACTTCTATTTATCGTACCATACCCATATCAGATGCCCCTGGGCCAGATCTGGTATTGCTATCTGTTGGGATAAAAAAACAGCGGCAATTATTGATTGCCGCTGAAAATGCATCCTATTATTCGTTCTCTTCGGATTCATCGTCGATTATACCGTCAAAGTCAAATTCCAGTAGCTCGCCGCAACCGGGGCAGGGAATTTCACCTTCGTCCAGCATATCTTCATCCACGCAAACAGTATCGCCACATACAGGACAGGTTACCTCATAGAGTTCACCTTCATAGTCATCATAATCATCCTCGTCATCATGACCGTGACAGCAGCAGTCGTCATCTTCTTCGTAAAAATCTTCCTGCAGCTCGGTGAGATCCTCATCGATGATGCTCATCTGCTCGGCCACCATTGCAATGCCCGCATTGAGATCGCTCACCGTATAGGCGATGTCGTCCAAAATATCCAGCATAGCATTAAGCACTTTGCCTTCTTTTGTGGTTTTGTCAATGTCCAGACCATCCATTAGCCCTTTCAAATAGGCTACCTTTTCGGTAATTTCCATGACCTCTCCTTTGTTGGTAATCATAAATTGAGAATGTTGTTGATTATGCCCGCTCCATATATTCGCCGGTACGGGTATCCACCCGGATCATGTCGCCTTCTTCAATGAACAAAGGCACCCTAATCTCGGCACCGGTTTCCAAAACTGCGGGTTTGCTGGCATTGGTTGCAGTGTCACCCTTAAAGCCGGGGTCGGTTTGGGTTACCTGCAACTCAACAAAGTTGGGGGGCTCTACGCCAAAAACGCTGCCTTTGTAAGAAAGCACCTTAACATCCATGTTTTCTTTAATAAACTGGAAGTTATCTCCCAGCTTGTCCGAACCGATGGGCACATTCTCATAGGTTTCGTTGTCCATAAAATAGTATAGCCCGCCATCGCTGTAAAGATACTGCATTTCTTTTCTTTCAACAAATGCGGTGGGGAATTTATCACTGGGGTTAAAGGTTCTTTCAGTAACCGACCCGGAAATAACATTGCGGATCTTGGTGCGTACAAACGCTGCACCCTTACCGGGCTTTACATGTTGGAACTCAATAATCTGAAAAACGTTACCGTCCATATCAAAGGTAACACCATTGCGAAAATCGCCAGCAGAAATCATGCGAAAACCTCCATACAATCAATTCTTGACTGGTTTAATACTACCGTACTTCCGTGAATTTTGCAAGAGGTTTTCACCTCATACAGCCCACAATTTCAATATTTCCAGTACAAATGGTAATATAAACCTATTATTATACAATTAGCAGACTAAAATTCTTTTAATTTGCTTTTTAAAGAACTATCAGATCCTTGGGGCTGGCGGTGAAGTTCCGGTAACCGTCCTCGGTCACCACAATAATATCCTCTATGCGCACCCCAAATTTGCCGGGCAGATAAATTCCCGGCTCCACTGACATCACCATGCCTACCTTAAGCTTTTCATGGCAAATCTGGTTAAAAGCTGGGCTTTCATGGACATCCAGCCCCATTCCATGACCCAACCCGTGGCCAAACAAGCCTTTGTAGATGCCTCCGTCCTGGTTGTTTATATAGTCTCTTGCCACCTTGTCCACTTCAGAACAGACTGCTCCTGGGCGAATATGCTCCAGCGCTGCCAGCTGGGCTGCCAGCACCGTTTGGTACACCTGGCGTTGTTCCTCACTCACCTGTCCGATAGCCACCGTCCGGGTCATGTCAGAGGGGTAGCCGTCCACCAGACAACCAAAGTCCATTGTCAGCAGCTCTCCCCTCTCCACCGGCTTGTCTGATGGTACCCCGTGAGGCATTGAACCATTTTTGCCCGACACCACAATGAAGGGAAAGGATGGCCCGGCAGAGCCCAGCTTGCGGCTGTAGTACTCCATCTCCAGGGCTATTTCCCGCTCGGTCTTACCCGGCTTAATGTACTCCAGGATATAAGTGAATGTCTTGTCGGCAAGATCCTGTACAGCCTGCAAAGCCCGTATTTCTTCCTGGCTTTTACACTGGCGCTGACCCACTATCAAATCACTAAGGCGGTTATCAGCCAGCAGCTCTATCCCCGGAAACCATTCCTGATACCGCAGATACTCCCGCATGGTGATGCCATCGCTTTCCAGCCCCAAGGATTTTGCGCCGTGTTTATCCAAAAGCTCCTGCAGCTGCTGAGACAGCTTGTCCTGCAAAATCACCTTGCAGCTTTTAATCCGCTGCTCCGCGGCTTCAAAGTAACGGGAGTCAATGATAAAATAGCATTCTTCCCGGGTAACCAAAACGGTACCCGCGCTGGAAGGGAATCCAGTATAGTATCGCCGGTTTTGCAGCGCTGTAATCAGCGCGGCATCCATTTCCGGCGGCAGCATACTCGCCAGCTTGGCAAGTCTCTCCACTTTAAATCATCCTTTCATGTTGGGCCTTTTCCCGCAAATGGCTACCAGCGCCTCCAGAGCCAAAAAATAGCTGAACTTGCCAAACCCCGCGATGCTGCCGGTGCAAACCGGTGCAATCACCGAGGTGTGACGGAAGGCGTCTCGGGCATGAATATTGCTCAGGTGCACCTCCACCACCGGCACCCCGCAGCACTCTATGGCATCCCGAATTGCATAGCTGTAGTGGGTATATGCCCCGGCATTGATCACAATGCCGTCCATTCCCTCTTCCCTCACCTGCTGAATCCAGTCTATCAGAGTGCCTTCGTGGTTGCTTTGATGGATCTTGCACTCCACCCCCATAGCCTCTGCTGTGTCCAGAATCTGCTGATTGATAACCGCAAGAGTATCGCTTCCATAATGGTTTTTATCCCGTTTACCCAACATATTTAGGTTGGGTCCGTGAAGCACCAGTATTTTCATGTGATTTCCTCCATGGCCTGTTCATACAGCTCTTTCATGGTCACCGCATCCTCTGCCTGGGTTCCTGCTGATTCACAGATAATCACTGCGTCACAGCCCCGCTCAGCCAAGAGCTTGGCCAGTGGGGCAAACTCCGGGCCATATTGGGTATCCGCAAAGGTCAGGTGACATTTTTCTCCACCCTTTTGGGTGTATTCAATCTTGGAAAAGTGTGCGTGAAATCGGCGCATCCGGGCGTTGCCCAGGGCTTCTTCCACAGCATCCAGCAGCGCAGCATAGTCCTCATACCCTGCCAGCCCACCGGCAGTGCGGGCATTGTAATGGCCAAAATCAATACAGGGTATCAGCCGCTCATCCAACTTACAAAGGCTGAGTACCTCTTCTAGGCTGCCCAGCTGGTTGTGCTTGCCCATTACCTCGGGGCAGATGTGTATATGCCCAAGCCCCTGGGCATCCAGCGCCTCTATAGCCCTCTTGAGGGTTTCCCCTGCAAGCGTTAGCGCCTCTGCCCTGTCCATCTTGCTGCAGCCCCCCGAGTGTACAACAATTCTATCCGCACCCATGGCGTCCGCTGCCGTGGCAGACTGGAGGATATAGTCAATGGATTTGTCCCGCTTTTCCTCCTCAGTGCTGGATAATGAGATATAATAGGGTGCGTGTATAGAAAGGCGAATGTTCTTTCCCCGAGCAGCTGCCCCAAACTCCGCTGCCTTTTCCCGGGAGATCCGCACACCGCGCCCACACTGGTATTCAAAGGCACCAAGCCCCATTTTTTCCAAATATTCCGGCACCTGCACTGTGGACTTATAGCCCATAGCTGTAAAAGAGTCCGAATTGCCTGCCGGGCCAAAAAACATTGTTTATTTCCTCTTTTCCTGCTGTAGTTTTCTGTATCCTTTGAGTATGCCCTTTTCCAGCTGGCGTTTTAGCCGGAAAAACCAGTTGGTCTCCGGCTGGATAGGTTCCACCAAAATACTGCGGCAACCAAACAGGTTGGCCCCTAAAATATCGGTGAAGATTTGATCCCCCACCACCACCATTTCCTCCGGCACCACCTGCATTCTCCGAGCAGTTTCCCCAAAGCCTTTCGGAAGTGGCTTCATGGCGTTGGCGGTGTATTCCAGCCCCAGGCACTGGGCAAACAGCCGCACCCGTTCCCCTCGGTTGTTGGATAAAATCACCAAGCGAAACCCATGGTTTTTCATCTCCTCCAGCCAAGCCATTGCCTTTTCATCCGGCATGGGGTTGTTGTGTGTGGTTAGGGTGTTGTCCACATCCAGCACCACCACCTGTATCTCCCATGCCTTGAGCAGAGAAACCGGTATGTCGCTGATATGGCGAAAAAGCCTGGTGGGATACAAAAAAGACATGCCTCTGTTTCTCCTCTCTGATACTAGACACCAAATAAGTCGCTACAGATATGCTAGGGATGTTTTTCGTCTGACAAGGAGGCAACCCCGTCAGGCGGATAACAGTCCACAAATAGCCGGAGTGTTTTGTTGGTTTTTGTAAAAGCAAAGTATCAACAAAAAAGCGAGCACTATGGCCCGCTTTTAAATGTTATACAATTTCATTTTAAAAGCTGACAAAAGTCAGTTTTTAATTGGGGCAATAGCTGCACTGGTGGCAAATGTTTTCCCAGTTTGCCAAACAGCTTCAGCCATTACCATTCCTGCTAAAACACCTGCAACTAAATCTACAGCTGAATTACTTGAACTTGCGTTTGCGAGCGGCCTCGGATTTCTTCTTGCGCTTTACCGAAGGTTTTTCGTAATGCTCTCTCTTACGCACTTCCTGTAATACGCCTGCCTTGGCACATGAACGCTTAAATCTCCGCAAAGCGCTGTCCAAAGATTCATTGTCCTTAATGCGAATTTCCGACATGTTTCTGTTTCCCTCCCAACGCTTTACAGCAGGAGTTATTCTTTATGTTACTATAAAGAATTTCGTATTCAATTATACCCCGAACGGTGGAATCTGTCAAGTAGATAAATGGTACACTATCCTGCATTTCCCAGAAAATAGCAACCCAATTCTTTGTCCTATCTCCTTATTTAACCACAATATTCACCAGTTTACCGGGTACATACACCTGCTTAACAATTGTTTTTCCTTCCAGAAGCGGAGCAATCTCCTCCAGCTTTTTGGCCATCTCTATAACCGCATCCTGCGGCATGGATACGTCTATCTCCACTCTTGCTCGAATTTTACCGGTGACCTGAATGGCAATTTCAGCCACTTCATCCCTACATTTGGCCTCATCGTAGCTGGGCCATGCTTGCTGGGTCACCATACCGTCAAACCCGCAGATTTCCCACATTTCTTCAGTAATATGGGGAGCAAAGGGGTTCACCAAAATCAGCAGGATGCGCATTTCGCCCTTGGTGATCCGCTTTTGGTCAGAAATATCGTTGAGCAAGGTCATCAGCTGCGCGATGGCAGTGTTAAAGCCAAGGGTTTCAATATCGCTGCTCACTTTTTTGATGGTTTTGTGGAAGATACCCTCCAATTCAGGGGTGTACCCATCCCCATCCACCAAATACTTTTGCAGACCGAAAATTCTATCCAAAAACCGCTTACACCCTTTAATAGAAGCCGAGCTCCAGGGTGCGCTCTTTTCAAAGTCACCAATGAACATCTCATAAAGCCGCATGGTATCTGCACCATGTTCGTTTACAATATCGTCGGGATTCACCACATTGCCCCGGGACTTGCTCATCTTCTCGCCGTTTTCTCCCAGAATCATACCGTGGCTGGTTCTTCGCTGATAGGGCTCCTTGGTGGAGACCACACCGATATCATAAAGGAATTTGTGCCAGAACCGGGAGTACAGCA
The DNA here is from genome assembly GCA_964395635.1 of uncultured Oscillospiraceae bacterium. GTDB lineage: Bacteria > Bacillota > Clostridia > Oscillospirales > Ruminococcaceae > WRAV01. The sequence goes on along the minus strand of CAYNCW010000001.1, from coordinate 18,606 downwards.
GATGTAGGGTGGTGTGTTCCATACCGCCGTTGTACCAGTCAACCGGCATCCAGTATTCCAGCGCCTCTTTGGAAGCGATGGCATTGTCGTTGTGTGGGTCGCAGTACCGCAGGAAATACCAGGAGGACCCTGCCCACTGGGGCATGGTATCGGTTTCCCGCTTGGCGGGTGCACCGCAGGTTGGGCAAGGTACATTTACCCACTCGTCCAGCAGCGCCAGGGGGGATTCCCCGGTGTCGGTAGGTTTATAGGATGGTACCTCCGGCAAAGTAAGGGGCAACTGGCTTTCATCCAACGGCACATATCCGCAGTGCTCACAGTGGATGATTGGAATAGGTTCTCCCCAATACCGCTGACGGGAGAATACCCAGTCACGGAGCTTAAAGTTTACCTTAGGCACACCTTTGCCCTTTTCTTCCAGCCACTGAGCAATTTTTACCTTCGCTTCGTCCACACTCAGGCCGTTGAGGAAGTCGGAGTTGACCATTATGCCGGTGTCGCAGTCGGTAAAGGCCTCTTTGGCAACATCCCCGCCTTGTACCACCTCGATAATGGGCAGGTCGAACTTTTGGGCAAACTCCCAGTCGCGGGTGTCGTGGCCCGGCACTGCCATAATAGCACCGGTACCGTAAGAAACCAGTACGTAATCCGAAATAAATATGGGGATTTCCTCATTATTTACAGGGTTGATGCCGTTAACGCCTACAAGGCGCACACCGGTTTTGTCCTTGGCAATCTCAGATCGCTCAAAATCGGATTTTTTGGCAGCTTCCTGCTGGTAAGCCCGCACCTCATCCATATTGTCAATTTTGTCCGCCCACTTCTCCAAATAGGGATGCTCCGGTGCCATAACCATATAGGTTGCGCCAAACAAGGTGTCTGGACGGGTTGTGTACACAGTCATCACATCCCCGGCAGTGGAGCCAAAGTCCACCTCGCAGCCGGTGCTGCGGCCAATCCAGTTAATCTGGCTGGCCTTAACTCGCTCAACATAATCCGCGGTTTCGATATCGTCAATTAGGCGCTGTGCATATTGGGTGATTCCCAACATCCATTGGCTTTTTACCTTACGGATAACCTCGCCGGAGCAGCGCTCGCAAACACCACCCACAACCTCCTCGTTGGCCAAAACCACACGACAGGAGGTACACCAGTTCACCGCCATCTCTTTTTTGTAAGCTAGGCCGCGCTTGAACATCTGCAGGAAGATCCACTGGGTCCATTTGTAGTAGCTGGGGTCGGTGGTGTTCACTTCCCGGCTCCAGTCAAAGGAAAGGCCCAGAGATTTCAGCTGTCTTTTAAAGCCGGCTACATTCTGTTCGGTAACAACCGCTGGGTGGATGCCCATTTTGATAGCGTAGTTTTCACTGGGCAAACCAAAGGCATCCCATCCCATAGGATACAACACATTGTATCCCTCCAGCCTGCGCTTACGGGCAACAATATCCAGAGCTGTGTAAGAGCGGGGATGCCCCACGTGCAGCCCTTGCGCCGAGGGATAGGGGAATTCTACCAAAGGATAAAACTTGGGCTTTGTGTAATCGGTAGAGGCTTCAAACACCCGCTTTTCATCCCAAATATCCTGCCATTTCTTTTCAATGGCCGCAAAATCGTATCTCAAGCTTACATACTTCCTCTCGTTTCGGGGTCCTTCATTGCCTGCCTATTTCAGCAGTTCGGACACGTCCACTTCCACAGCGTCGGCCCAAAGGCGCTCCAGCCCATAGAAGTCTCTGGTCTCGTTGTTGAAAATATGGATAATGACATCATAATAGTCCATCAAAATCCACATTGCAGAGCTTTCGCCTTCCACCCGCTTGGGCTCGATTCCTGCCTGAGAAAGCTTGTCCTCAATCTCTCCTGCCAGCGCCTTCACCTGTACGGTGCTATTACCGGAGGCTATGACAAAGTAATCCCCCAAGGTGGTGAGCTTGCCGATATCCAAAACGGTAATCCGCTCTGCTTTTTTGTTGTCCAGCAGCTTGACCACCTGGTGTACCAGCTCCAAAGATTTGGTATTCATAGATTGTCCCCCTTTCCTGATATGTCCCGGGGGCTTATGGCCAAACGCCTTCTTCCCCGCAACAGAGTATTGGTTAACTTAACTTCTTAGTATAATAATTGTAGGCTGCCCAGCTGTCTCTGACAATGGGCTGTCCCTTTTCCACCAGATCCTGAAGGGTATACCACAAACAGGTGCGCATCGCCACGTCCAAATCTTGGTCGGACAGCGCCCGCAGCTCGGAAACCCCGGGATAGGTGCGGTCGGAGGAGGTGGCATCTGCCAGAAACACCACCTTTTCCAAAAGGCTCATTTCCGGCCTACCGGTGGTGTGATAACGCACCGCCTGCAGCACCCCCCTGTCCCGGACACCCAGCTCCCAAAGGAGCAGGCTACCGGTTTGGGCATGCCATATTTGTGGCTGGGTCATGGTAAAATCATCTAACAGTATACCATGGCTATGCAGGTATTTCAACTGCAGTTCCCATCTGTCTCCCTGACAGATGTCGTGAAGCATTCCTGCCAGGGCAGCCTGGAACCAATCGGCGCCGTGTATCCGGGCAAGCTCTGCCCCCCGGGCCGCCACCTGCATACAGTGGTGATACCTGTCAGGCTTTAGCCGCGCTTTGAGCACCGGCCGCAACCTGCGCAGATGCCGTATCTGTTGAATTGTTCCCTCTGTGCACACCGGCAAAAATCCCTCCTTGTAGACAAGCTTATAGATAGAGGTTGTGCTGCTGAATGTATTCCCATACAAGGGGATGCAATAAATGGGCAGGATCTTCTCCTTCTCGTATCAGATCCCGTACCATGGTGGAGGACAAAGGATGCGCTTCCACATCCACCAGATAGCATCTGGCACCGTACATCATCTCCAAATGCTCTTTGTGCATATCCAGTGCGGTCATCTCCCCTTTTTCCCGCTGAGCCGCACACAGAACCGCCATCTTAAAAATATCCTCCGACCTGCGCCAATCCTGCACGGTCAAGAACATATCACCGCCCATCAGCAGGTAAAGCTCAGCTCCAGGATATTTTTGGGTAAGGTATTCCAAAGTTTTGTAGGTATAGCTTTTGGTCTCCTGCTTCACCTCATAATCGGTGACATGAAACAGCGGCATATCCTTAGTGGCAAGCTTGCACATCGCGAGTCTATCCTGAGCGCTGGCCAGATGCTTAGCAGGCTTGTGGGGGGGGATAAAGGATGGAACCAGCACCAGTCTGTCCAGTCCCAGCTGTTTTTCGTATTCTCTTGCTATATAAATATGGGAATTGTGTATGGGATTAAAGGTACCGCCAAATACGCCTATCTTCATCACATATATCCTCCTCGCCGTCAATAAGCCCCCATGCGCACCCCTACATAGGGTTGTTTGCAATATTGTAGGGATGGGTCTTTGGCCGTTGGTTGCTTGTCACCAAGCTGGTGCATGACACACCGTGGTCCTAGGTGATTTGTCGCGTTTATGCAAACAGACTTTATAACTGGATCTGTTCTTCCTTGGGCTTTTTGGGGTTGTTGCGGTATAAAACAAAGCGGTAGCCGATAACCTGCACCACATCCGCCCCTGTCTTTTCCGCCAGCTCCACTGCCGCTTCCCTTGCAGTAAAGGGGCAGGTTTCCAGCACCCGGAATTTTACCAGCTCCCGTGCCTTAAGAGCGTCGTCCACCTGGGTGATGGTTGCATCCACGATTCCGCCTTTACCCACCTGCCCGATTGTGTCTATAGAATTGGCCATACTTCTCAGTCTGGCTCTTTGCTTACTTGTTAACATGTTTTCTATTCCCCATTCTTTGACTGTAAGTACACTTGTAAATCCTTGGCAAACTGGCGCAATGCCTTGCCCCGATGACTGACCTTGTCTTTCTCCCCAGCCAGCAGTTGGGAGAAGCTTTTGCCGCTCACCATAAAGATGGGATCATAACCAAATCCGCCGCTGCCCATTGGCTTGTAGCCGATATGCCCGCTACAGATGCCCTTGCTCTCCAGCACATCTCCGTTTTCCATCACACAGCAAATAGCACAGGCAAATTGTGCTGTCCGCTGTTCCTGGTGAACCCCGTCCATCTCTTGTAGCAACGCCGCCATCTTTTCGGGATAGGGGGTGTTTTCCCCGCAGTACCGAGCAGACAACACCCCGGGGCGGCCCTCCAGAGCATCCACACACAGCCCGGAATCATCCGCAACCGCTGCCTTGCCGGTGAGCTTCCAGATGGCTTCGACCTTGATGCGGGCATTTTCTGCAAAGGTTTCGCCGGTTTCTTCTACATCCAGTTCCACTCCCAGCTGGGCCAGAGAAATAACCTGAATCCCCAAGGGTTCTAAAATTCTAGAAAACTCCAGCAATTTGTCTTGATTTCCTGTAGCAGCCACCAGTTCCATTATGATTCCTCCTCAGAATGTTCTGGGTCCGGCGAATAAAACAAAGCGGCGGCAAATTCGGTGGGATCAAACTCCCGTAAATCCTCAATGCCTTCCCCAACCCCCACAAACTTAATGGGGATTTCCAGCTCCTCCTTGATGCCGATAACAACCCCGCCTTTTGCGGTGCCGTCCAGCTTGGTGAGCACGATACCGGAAAGTCCAGCCGCTTCCTTAAACTGCCGGGCCTGATTCAGGGCGTTTTGGCCTGTTGTGGCATCCAAAACCAGCAAAGTCTCCACGCTTGCGTCAGGAGCCTCTCGGGCAATCACCCTGCCAATTTTAGAAAGCTCCTCCATAAGATGCTTTTTATTGTGAAGCCGTCCGGCAGTGTCGCAGATAACCACGTCCTTGCCCCTGGCCTTCCCTGCCTGCATAGCATCAAACACCACCGCTGCCGGGTCGCTTCCTTCGGATTGGCGGATAAGCTCCACTCCAGCGCGGTCAGCCCACACCTCCAGCTGCTGTATGGCTGCTGCCCGAAAGGTATCTGCTGCACATACCAGCACATCCTTTCCCTGGGCTTTCAGCTTGGCCGCCAGCTTGCCGATGGTGGTGGTTTTGCCTACACCGTTAACCCCAATTACCATGATCACCGAAGGTTTGGTGTCTAGCTTCAGGGCATAGTCCCCCTCCAGCATCTCGGCCACCACCTCCCCTATCATCCCTTTGAGAGCTTTGGGGTCGGTCTGCCCTGTCTTTTTAATCCGCTTGCGCAGCTGGTCGCAAATGCGCGATGCCGTTACGGTACCCACGTCCGAGAGGATCAAGGTTTCCTCCAGCTCTTCCATCAGCTCCTCGTCAATGGTGGTAAAGGCATTGACGATACTGTCCACCTGCTGGGTTATGCTATCTCTTGTTTTTTTCAGTCCTTCGGCTATTTTAGAAAAGAACCCCATTGTTATCTCCTCCGCCCCGCAGCTTACCTGTGTTCTTTGCTTTATGTTCACTCCATTGAGAATGTATACCCATCTGCCTGTACTTTATACAAATGATGTGTAGAATGCTCTTTGTACCATGGCATATCTTTTAACTATACGTACTATATCCCCAGCTTGCTCTCCACCTCGGTCACCTTTAGCTCCAGCAGCTTGGATACCCCTTCGTCCTGCATGGTCACACCGTATAAAGCATCTGCTTCCTCCATAGTGCCCCGGCGGTGGGTAATGGCAATAAACTGTGTATTGTCCGACATCTGCCGCAAATAGGCAGCAAATTTATTTACATTTACATCATCTAGCGCTGCCTCAATCTCATCCAGCAGACAGAAGGGTGCCGGACGCACCTTGAGAATGGCAAAGTAGATGGCTATGGCCACAAAGGCCTGCTCGCCACCGGATAGGGAAGCAAGGTTCTTTATAATTTTACCCGGAGGCTGCACAAAAATGTCCACCCCTGCTTCCAGAACATCTTCCCCTTGGCTCAGGGTGAGTTCTCCTTTTCCTCCACCAAACAGCTGAACAAAAATTCTGGAGAAATGATCCCCAATCTTAAAAAAGTTATCGGTAAACAAATCCCGCATTTCTTGGGTTAAATCCTGAATCAAGCCAAATATCTGGGCTTTGGATTCTTCCACATCGGTTACCTGTGCGGACAAAAACTCGTACCGCTGGTTTACCTGGGCGTACTCTTCCACAGCTGCCACATTTACAGTGCCCAACCCTTTGATTTTGCCCCGCAGCTCGTTGAGCCGCCTGCTTGCCTTTTCTCGGTCGGGAATCTCCACCGCCTCTTCCGCTGCCTTGGATCGCGTCAGCTCATATTCATCCCACAACCGGGTAATAATGCTGTCGCAGTCTCCCTGCAGAGTGTTTCTGCGCTCTTCCAACCTGGCCAGCTCTCGGGAGATGCCCTCCCGCTGTCCGGCAGTCTCTCGCTCCCTTTGACGCAGGGCGGTGGTCTCAGCCTCCAATGCTGTGCGCTGATCCTGATAGGAAACTATCCCAGCATTGTATTGGGCAATGTTTTCCTGCAGCTGTATCTTTTCGGCCGCAAGAGCATCTATTTGGGTGAGTATAACGGTGTTCTGCCCTTCCAGCCGGGTAATCTCCTCTTGCAGCTGGCGCGCTCTATCTCCAAAACTTTCTATCTGCTCCCGCACTGTGCGGATTTCTGCTGCCAGCGCGTCGGTATCCTTCTGAGCCGAAAGCTCATCCATCCGCAGCTGGCTCAACATCTCCCCGGCATTGGCGGTACCTTCGGCCAAGATATCCTTTCGCGCAGTAACACCGGCAATCTGGGCATCCAGCTCCTGTAGTTGTGCAGAAAGTTCTTCCATTACTTGGCCTGCTGTCAGCTCGGTTTGATGCAGCTCCTCCAGTCGTTTGGTCAGCCGGTCCAGTTCCTGGGCTGCCAGTCGTTTATTCTCCTGAGCTTGGGTTAAGTTCTTCTCTAGCTGATCCTGGGATAGACCAAGGCGCACCGTTTCTTCCCTTGTGGTCTGAATCTCAGAAACCGCTCCTGCCAGATAGGCCTCCAGTGCCGCCAAATCCTCCTGTGCAGATTTGAGCTTGGCATCCAGTGCTGCCAGATCCTGCTTTGCCTCCTGGGCCTGCTGCCGCAGCTTTTCAATCTCGCCTCTGCGCCCCAGCACACCGGTTCCCTTACTGGTAGAGCCACCGGTGTAGGAACCACCGGCGTTGATTACCTGACCATCCAGTGTGACTATACGAAAGCTATACCCAGTGGACTTGGCTATCCGGGTTCCTGCATCCAGATCCTCTACAATGCATACCCGCCCCAAAAGTTGAGCCAGTATACCACTGTATTGGGAGTCTGCCTCCACCAACCGGGAAGCAATCCCCACAAACCCCTCCTGCTTACCTACCTGGGCATCGTCCATCACCTTGCCCTTAACCGCGCTGATAGGCAAAAAGGTGGCGCGTCCCACCCCTTTGTTTTTTAGCAGGCTAATTGCCCGTTTGGCAATCTCCTCATCTTTCACCACAATGTGCTGCATAGCGCCGCCCAAAGCGGTTTCAATAGCCAGTGCATAGGCTTCCGGTACCCGTATCAGGGAGGATACAGCCCCTAAAACGCCTCCCAGTGCCCCTTTGTTTGCTTCCCCCAAAATATACTTAACACTGTGGGCAAAGCCCTCCATGCTCTTTTCCAAATCCTCCAGCAGCTTGGCTCTCTGGAGCTTTTGGATAATCTGGTTCTCCAGCTCCTGTCGTTCCTTGCGTAGCTTCTCACAACTTTCCGTGCGGGAGTCCCGCTTCATCTGGTACCCTTTCAGGGCATTTTGCAGCTGGTGGGCTCTGCCTTGCTGCTCCTCCAGCTGGGTGGAGCATTCTTCCAGGGCAGCCTGTATCTCCGCCACCGCATCATTTTGTGCGGTGCTGCTTTGTTCCAGTACCTGCATTCGGTTTTTGCTCTCGCTGCGCAGGGTTTCGTTGGTGGCCATAGTCAGCTGCTGCTGGGCAAGGGCTGTAGCCAAAGTGCCCATTTGGGTGCTGAGCCGGGCAATTTCCCCTTCCACCCGTACTGCCTGCTCCCGCTGCTCAGTCAGTCGCTGCTGGGCTGCTTCAATCCGCCCGGCCATAGCCGAAAGGCCTTCCAGCGCTGCTGCATATTCCTTTTCCTTCTCTTCCAGCCGCCGGGCAATCTGCTCCCTATCGCTTCCGGCATCCCCAAGCTCACCTTGGAGCCGCCGAATGGACAAGGAGTTGTGGTGAATGTCGTTTTGCAAAACGGCGCTTTCTGCTTCCCCTTTGGAAAGCCTGTCCTCCAGTTGTTTAATCTGGGAACGCTTGGCCTCCGCCTGCATACTCAGCTGCTGGGATTTTTGGTACACCGCAGCCATTTCCTCTTCCAGCTTGCTGGATTCCAGTTCAAACTGCTGGTACTGGTTTTTGCAGATATAAATCTTGTCGTCCTGTTGGCTCAGCTGGGTTTTCAATGCTGAAAGCTCCAGTAGCCACAAGGATATTTCCAAACCTCTCTTTTCCCCGCTGAGTGCAAGGAATTCTTTTGCCTTTTCTGCCTGTTGTCGCAGCGGTCCTACCCGTTCTTCCAATTCTCCCAAAATGTCTCTAAGCCGCACCAAATTTTCTTCGGCTGCGGCCAGCTTTTTTTCTGCCTCTTCCTTGCGGTAACGAAACTTAGCAATACCGGCAGCTTCCTCAAAGATTTCGCGGCGCTCCTTGCTTTTGGCCGAGACAATTTCTGCAATGCGGCCCTGTCCAATAATGGAATAGCCGTCTCTGCCCAGTCCCGTATCCATAAACAGCTGATGAATATCCTTAAGCCGCACCATATTGCCTGCAATGCGGTATTCGCTCTCTCCAGAACGATACAACCGCCGGGATATGGTGAGTAGATCTTCGTCGTATGGCAGTGCCCGGTCTATATTGTCAATGGTCAGCTGAACCATGGCATAGCCCTGGGCTTTCCGGGTTTGGGTACCGCCAAAGATTACGTCCTCCATCTTGCTGCCCCGCAGATTTTTGGTGGACTGTTCGCCCAGCACCCAGCGCACAGCATCGGCAATATTGCTTTTGCCGCTACCGTTTGGTCCAACAACAGCTGTTATGCCATCGCCAAACTCCAGCCTGGTTTTATCGGGAAAGGACTTAAAGCCCTGTATTTCCAGCGAACGCAGACGCAATCTGATACCCCCTTTGCTTAAAGTATTTGCCAATCTATGTCGGTGTACCTATCTGCTGTCAACTATCTTTGGCATAAGCCAACCTGTCCTATCGTTCTCAGCAACTGCTGCTACCACTCCCCTGGGCAGATCCGGACCTCCATGGGCTGCAAAGCATCGTCGGTGCAAACCCTTGCGGTATATCCCCATTGGGATATGGACGCAAGATTCGCCCTTCGTTGCCCAATCATCTTGGATACCCACCTGGGATGGACATACAGCAGTATCTTTCCTTGTGGCAGCCGCTGCTTCTTTAGCTGATCCTCCACCAGCGACAAGAGCAGATGGCTTTCGCACAGCTCCCGAAAGGCAGGGTGATGAGGCCCCGCTACCAGATTGTCCAAGAGCCCTTGCTCCTGATGTAGCCCCAGACGTATCACTGGAATCCCATGCCGGTGAAAAAACGCCAGCAGCTTGGCCGACAGCACCACTGCATCCTTCAAGCTTTGGGGAGTATATGCCCCCTCCCCATACAACTGGCAGAGCTGGGTATGGGGGAACACCAGAGTAGGGTAAATCCGCACCATATCCGGCTGCAGCTCTGCTATCCGTTCTGCGGTTTCCAAAGCCCCCTGGTCGTCGTCCTCATACAGCCCGGTCATCATCTGGTGGCCCAGCATAATCCCTGCATCTTTTATCAGCCGAGATGCATTTTCCACATCCTTTGGGGTATGTCCCCGCCGGTTGGCTATAAGCACCTTGTCCCGCATACTTTGAACACCCAGCTCAATCACCCTGACCCCATACCGTTTCAGCTCCTCCAAAACCACAGGGTCGATACAATCCGGGCGGGTGGAGATGCGTATTCCCCCGAATCCCTTTGGACCCAAATAGGGCTGCACCGCTTCTAGCAATGCAGTTCTGTATGCCCTATCTACCGCTGTAAAGCTTCCGCCAAAAAACGCAATCTCCGCGTCCTGCGCTTTTTCGCCGAGGCTTTCCAGCCCTTTTGCCGCCACCTCTGCCGCCTCTTTAGGTGTGGGCGGGAACTGTGTTCCCGAAATGGTGTGCTGGTTGCAAAAGCTACACTGGTGGGGGCATCCCCCATGGGGCACAAAGATGGCCACATTGGCATGCTGCTTCACTGGCCCATCAGCTCCAGTGCTTCTTTGGCTGCCAGCTGTTCGGCACTTTTTTTGCTGCGCCCTATCCCTCTGCCAATGACATTGGAGTTGAGATGCACCTCCACCTCAAACTGCTTGTCATGATCCGGGCCGCTTTCCTCCACCAACACATAGGACAGTGACTCCTGTGGATTCTGCTGCACAATCTCCTGGAGCTGGGTCTTGTAGTCCTGAAAGCCTGGGTCCTTATCATCCTCCAGCATCTTTTCCACAAAGGGGATGATAAAACTTCTCGCCTGCTCAATTCCGCTGTCCAGATAAATGGCGGCAATCAATGCTTCAAAGGCATCCGCCAGTATAGATGGCCGCTGTGCACCGCCTGTTTGCTCTTCCCCTTTTCCCAGCAGCAGATAATCGCCTAAGCCTATCTGCTTGGCAAACCCGCACAGAGACTTTTCGCATACTATGGATGCCCGCAGCTTGGTGAGATCCCCTTCTGCCAGCCGGGAGTGCTTGTAGAGATAATCGCTGACCACTATGGACAGAACCGCATCCCCCAAAAACTCCTGGCGTTCGTTGTTTTCCAGCCCCTTTTTTAACTCATTGGCATAAGAGGAATGGGTAAGGGCAACTGCCAGAAACTTCTCTTGCCCAAAGGTATAGCCTATCTTTTTTTCCAGAGCTGCCCGTTTGGTTTTGGCCATGGTCATTCTCCTCGACTTGGTTTGGTAAGATACAATGTTTCCATATGCAAACTAAGTTATTCCTCGGCATCCTGCTCCTGGGCTTTTAGTTGGGCCATTGCCTGGGTAATTTGCTGGATAACCTGCTTTTCGTGTACTTCCTTTGCCTGACGAATAGCGTTTTTCATTGCCTTGGGGTTAGAGCTACCGTGAGCCTTAATAACCGGCTTGGCAATTCCCATCAGCGGCGCACCGCCGTACTCGGTGTAATCCAGCTTTTTCTTAAACCCGGTAAGCCCCTTTTTCAGCAGCAGCGCCGCAATCTTGGAGCCAACCCCGGCCAGCAGCATGGATTTGACCTCACCTGCCATCATTTTGGCCATTCCCTCGGTGAGCTTGAGCACAACATTGCCCACAAATCCGTCGCACACTGCCACATCACAGCCACTCAGGGGCAGGTCTCTGGCTTCAATATTCCCCACAAAATGAATCGGAGCATTTTGCAGAAGACGGTATGCATTCCGGTGCAGATCCAGCCCTTTGCTCTCCTCCGCGCCGATGTTCACAAGGGCAACCTTAGGTTTTTTCACCCCAACAAGTTTTTCCATGTACACACTGCCCATTATGCCGAACTGCTGCAGCATTTCCGGGCGGCATTCTGCATTGGCCCCTGCATCCATCAGCATATAACAGCTATTGGATGTGGGGATTACCGTGCCAATGGCTGGGCGCTTAATTCCCTTAATCCGCTTTACCAGTACAGTGGCACCAACAACTGCTGCACCGGTGCTGCCGGCAGTTACAAAGGCATCCCCTTCCCCTTGAGCCAGCATCTTAAGCCCCACCGACATGGAACAGTCGGCATAGGTTCTGGTAATCTCGGTGGGTTTTACCTCCACCGGAATTACCTTTTCTGCATGGATAAACTGAATCCCCTCCAAGGAAATGTTATGCTGTCCTGCTAGAGCCCGCAGCTCCTGTTGGTTGCCGCACAGTAGTATCTCCACTCCGTATTCCTGAACCGCTAAGGCAGCTCCCTGCAGCGGTGCCAACGGTGCATTGTCGCCGCCATGGGCATCCAGTATAATCTTCACCTTATCCATGTACTCACCATACCTCGCTATCTGTCACGGCTCCCCGGCTAACTATGCCTGTGGGGGCACCTACTTGTTTCGTTTACAATACTTTATCCAACGCCTCCAGCGCCCGCTGGGCAACCAACAAATACCGCTGCTGCTTGTCCTTCACCCGGTGCCCTAGCTGGGGCAACAACCCCATATTGGCTCCCATAGGCTGAAAGTTTACAACATTCTCGTCGCTGATATATCGGCTCAGCGCCCCCAGCATAGTCTCCTCTGGAAGTTCCAAGGGCTGCCTGCCATCCAGCTTACGCAGCAGCTGATGTGCCGCCAAAATTCCCCCTGCCGCCGATTCCATATACCCTTCGGTACCGGTAATCTGCCCGGCAAAATATAGATCCGGCCTCTGCCGGAAGGAAAAATCCCGGTTTAACAGCCGTGGGCTATCCAAAAAGGTGTTGCGGTGCATCACCCCATACCGAACAAATTCTGCCTGTTCCAGCCCAGGTATCAGCGAAAACACCCGTTTTTGTTCCGCAAACTTTAAATTGGTCTGAAACCCAACTAAATTGAACAGTGTTCCCTGTGCATTCTCCGCCCGGAGCTGCACCACCGCCCAGGGGCGCCGCTCTGTTTTAGGATCGGTTAGTCCCACCGGACGCAGTGGCCCATACCGCAGAGTATCTTCCCCTCGTTTGGCCATTACCTCCACCGGCATACATCCCTCGTAGACGGTCAGTGGCCGTTGATCCAATTCCTTCTGTTCTGCAGATTGGGCTTGCACCAACGCTTTGTAAAAAACTTCATATTCTTCCTTGGTAAAGGGGCAGTTGATGTAATCATCGTCCCCCCGCCCATATCTGGCTGCCCGAAACACCTTGTGGTAATCCAGAGACTCGGCAGTTACAATAGGGGCTGCCGCATCGTAAAAGCTGAGGTACTGATTGCCACACAGCGCCCCGATACTCTCTGCCAGCTTGTCCGAGGTCAGTGGGCCTGTAGCCACTATCACTGGGCCATCAGGAATTTGGGTCACCTCTTCCCGCAGCAGGGTAATCCCCGGATGCTCCTCAATCTTCTTAGTAACCAGTTGGGAAAATACATCCCTATCCACCGCCAAAGCGCCCCCAGCCGGAACCCGGGACTGGCGGGCACAGTCCAACAGCAGCGAACCAAACCGATCCATCTCGGCCTTTAACAGCCCCGCCGCAGACCCCAGTCTATCCGCTTTTAAGGAGTTGGAACAAACCAGCTCAGCCAGATCATTGGTCTTGTGGGCTTGGGAGCGCTTGTGGGGCTTCATTTCATAAAGGGTTACCGGTACATCGGCCTGTGCCAACGTCCAAGCGGCTTCGCACCCAGCCAGCCCTGCACCAATCACCGTTACTGCCGGGTAGTTAGTCATCTGCCGCCTCTTTCTTTTTCTTCCGCTCCACTGCCCGCTCGTAGTCACAACCCTCGCTGAGGCAGTGTATCTTGCCGCCCCGTCCCATCTTTTGGAACAGAGTTTTGCCGCATTTGGGGCAGGGATCACTCAGGGGCTTATCCCAGGTCATAAAATTACAGCTGGGGTTATCCTCACAGCCATAATAGCCTTTGCCAGCTTTGCTTTTTTTGGCCAACACCTTTTTGCTGCAAACCGGACAGATACCCCCGGTTTCTTGTACAATCTTCTTGGTATTTTTGCATTCAGGGTATCCGGGACAAGCCAAAAACTTGCCGAACCGCCCCAGCTTAATCACCATATTCTTGCCGCACAGCTCGCAAACTATGTCGGTTTCTTCATCCGGCACCTTTACTCTGGTGCCCTCCATGTTCTTCTCTGCCTGTTCCAGAGTGGAGGCAAAATCACTATAAAAACCGTCCAGGATCTTAATCCAGTCAGTTTTGCCATCTTCGATTTCATCCAGCTCTTGTTCCATATTGGCGGTAAAGTCCACGTCCACTATCTTCTGAAACTGTTCCTCCATTAGCTTTGTGGTCACCTCACCCAAAACAGTGGGCTTTAAGGACTTGGCCTCCCGCTCCACATACCCCCGGTTGAGGATGGTGGAGATGGTTGGGGCATAGGTACTGGGGCGGCCGATACCATTTTCCTCCATGGTCTTAATCAGCGACGCTTCGGTAAACCGCGCGGGAGGCTGGGTAAAGTGCTGATTGGGCTCTAAGGTTTTTACCCCCAGCACATCTCCTTTTTCCATGGACGGCAATGCTCCGGCGTTTTCTTCGCCTTCTTCCCCTTCGTCCTTGGCGATTTCGTACAAGCGGGTATATCCGTCAAACTTTACAGTGAAGCCAGAAGCATTAAATTGGTAATCCCCCACTGCAATCTTAACCGACATGGCATCCAGCAGGGCATTGGCCATTTGGCAAGCCAAAAACCGATCCCAAATCAGGCGATACAGCTTGTACTGGTCACCGGTAAGGCTGCTTTTCACATCTGCCGGGCTCAGGTTAACCATGGTGGGGCGGATGGCTTCGTGTGCATCCTGTGCACTTTTTTTAGACTTAAACACCCGCTGGCTGGATGGTAGATACTCCTTGCCGTATGTCTTTTCAATATAGTCGGCCGCCTCCTGCAGTGCTTCGGCAGAAATGCGCAGGCTGTCGGTTCTCATATAGGTAATAAGACCCACAGCTCCCATGCCCTCTACTTCTACACCTTCGTACAGCTCCTGAGCAGCCTTCATAGTACGCCGGGCCTGAAAACCCAGTTTTTTGCTGGCTTCCTGTTGCAAGGTTGAGGTGGTAAAGGGTGGTGCAGGAGATTTTTTCCGTACAGATTTTTTTACTTCATCTACAATAAAACTTTCTTTTTGCAGATCCGCCAGGATCTCCTTGGCTCTTTCCTCATTGTCAATAGCTACTTTTTTGCCCTTATAGGCATGCAGCTTTGCGGCAAAGGCCTTGCGCACACCGGTTTTGTTCAGCATAGCATCTATTGTCCAGTACTCTTCGGTGACAAATTTGCGAATCTCTTCCTCGCGGTCCACAATCAGTCGCACAGCCACCGACTGCACCCGCCCTGCGGACAATCCCTTGCGCACCTTGCGCCACAAAAAGGGGCTGAGTTTATAGCCCACAATTCGGTCCAAAATACGCCGTGCTTGCTGGGCATTCACCAGATCTTGATCAATTTTTCGTGGGGAACCCATCCCCTCTTTTACGCCGCTTTTGGTGATCTCATTAAAGGTAACCCGGTTTGCTTCCTCCAGGTTAAGATCCAACAAATGGGCCAAATGCCAGGAAATGGCCTCGCCCTCTCTATCCGGGTCGGTGGCCAGATATACTTTGCTGCTTTTTCCGGCACTTTTCTTCAGGGTATCCACCAAGGCTTCTTTTCCCTTAATTTCGGTATACTGGGGTGCAAAGCTGTTTTCGGTGTCCACACCTAATTTGGACTTGGGTAGATCCCGGACATGTCCGTTGGACGCCAGAACCTCGTACTCCTTGCCCAAATATTTTTGTATTGTCTTCGCCTTAGCCGGCGACTCCACAATTACGAGTTTTGGCATAACCTACAGTAACCTCACTTTTAATTTAGTGCAAATGCCCTGCCGGGACATACTTTGATTAAACCATATATTTCTAACTCCGTCAATGCCGATTGCAGTGCGCCTATCTCCAAATCGCTGCTTTGGGCCAATGTTTCCACATTCACCGGCTGTTTTCCCAACAGCGCCAACACAGCCTCCCCCTCTGGGGAAAGGCCCTGGGGCAACGGTCTGTCCACAGTTTGTGTAAACCCTATCTGTGTCCCTGTATCCGGGACTTCTTCTATCATAGTAGTCACCTTTCCGGTGAATTTATGCATAGGTGTACAATTTTTTTCTGTAAAG
Organism: uncultured Oscillospiraceae bacterium; assembly: GCA_964395635.1. Lineage (GTDB taxonomy): Bacteria > Bacillota > Clostridia > Oscillospirales > Ruminococcaceae > WRAV01. The sequence continues at coordinate 2,868 of CAYNCW010000001.1, read as the reverse complement.
GTATACCCATACTCCTCTAAAACATCCCGGGCGGACTCCACCAGCTTTGCCCCATCTTTTATCAGTCTGTGGGTTCCCTGCTGGCGTATGGAAAAAATACTTCCCGGCACCGCAAATACATCCCGCCCCTGTTCCAGAGCATGGGTGGCGGTAATCAGCGAGCCGCTGTTGTCATCTGCCTCCACCACCAGCACCCCCTGGCAGATGCCGGACAAAATCCGGTTGCGCAAGGGAAAATGGGCCGGTAGTGGCGGAGTTCCAAAAGGGAACTCGGAAATCACCGCGCCGTTTTTCCGCAGCAGTGTTTTCAGTGGGAAGCTGCCTTTGGGGTAATCCATATCCAACCCACATCCCAGAACCCCGATGCTTTTGCCACCTGCCTCCAGGGCTGCCTGATGGCAAAAGGTATCGATGCCCTTGGCCAAACCACTCACCACCACTGCCCCGTGACCTGCCAGATCCCTGGCTAAAGTGAGCGCCGCCTGCTTGCCGTACTCTGTGTAGGCCCTTGTGCCCACCATAGCAATGGCCACTGCATTTTCTAAGCAATTCAACTCCCCCCGCACATACAGCACAGCTGGCTTGGAGTAAATGTTTTGCAGCAGCGGTGGATACTGGGGGTGATCCGGTGTTACAATCTGGCAACCTTTGTCCAATGTGCGCCGATAGAGGGCTTCTGCCTGTTCCATAGATAGCTCCCAGGCGCTGCGTTCCCCTGGCTCCAGCATCTCGGTGGCCAAACTGCCCTCCTGGATGCTCAGGTAAAGTTCTTTGGGACTGGCAAAATAGTGCATAAACAGCTCAGCCCGGCGGGTACCAATGCCAAACAACAGCTGTAGCCATATCCAATACACGCTGTCTTTCATAGCTGTCACTCCTTTCGGAGACACGAAGCCGGACATGACAGGCCACACGGTAAAAGGCAACCGTTTGTCTTCTCATTTCCAGCCTCGGACCGATAGTTTTGGAGGCAATATCGCTGCGCAAAACCATGCTTAAAAACCTGTATAGGTTTTCAGCTTCTATTACCGAACCATCTCCCAGAGTAAAATGGCAGCAGCGCCAGCTGCGTTAAGAGAATCCGCCCCACCCGCCATGGGTATGATGATGCGCTGGTCACAAGCATCTGCCAATGCATCCGGCAACCCGCTGCCCTCGTTGCCAATAAGCAGCCCACATCCTTCTCCCAGCAAGGCCTCTCTCACCGGTTGGGCATCTTGCCGCAGTGCAGCAGCCACCGTGCGTACACCACATTCTTTTACATATGCCACCATCTCGTCGGGTGTGTCCCACACTGCCACAGGAATCCGCCAAACCGCCCCCATAGACGCCCGCACAACCTTGGGGCTATACAGTTCCGGGCACTGGGCTAGCAAAGCCCCGTCTATTCCCAACGCCTGGGCAGTCCGCAACAGGGTGCCCAAATTGCCGGGGTCCTGAATACCTGCTAGGAGCAGATACCTGCCCTGGGGGGAAACCTTAACGGCGTCTGGTGGAGTGTCTTTCCCATTCAATATGGCAAAAACCCCTTGCGGGGTCTTGGTATCTGCCACCTTATCCGCCAACTGGGGAGATATCCACACCACGCCATTTGCTGTGTGGGCTTTTTCCAGTAAAGCGGGATACCGTTGGGCAGCTTGTGGGGTGAGGAACAGGGTGGATACGCCCAATCCGCTTTGCAGCGCATCCATGCAAAGGCGCATCCCTTCTATGGCAAACTGGCCGGTCTGTTCCCGGTGCTTTTTTTGAGAAAGCAGCGCCGCCAGATGTTTGATCTGGGGGTTGTCCCGGGAGGTTATCTGTTCCTGCATTGGTCACTGTTCCCTTCTCACATTTAGAACCTTACTATACATACAAAGCCATGTATCAACGGTACGGCGGCAGAATGGCCCCAGTAAAACTGGATTTGTTACTAATGTAAGGGCGGTTTTGTCCGTACCATCAGACCATTGGTGCGTGTACTGTATAAGGTAGATACAGTACACGCACTTTAAAAAACTCTTGCCGCCGCTTTCTCTTGTATAAATACAGGTTCTTAAAAAACGGACGCCCGACTGCCGGACGGCGCGGGCGTTTTGTTTATGGTTAGCAGCGGGCAGCTTTTGCCTGCTCCACCAGCTTGGTGAAGGCTGCAGGATCGTTAATAGCGATCTCAGACAACATCTTGCGGTTGAGGACAACGCCTGCTTTTTTTAGTCCGTTCATAAAAGTTGAGTAGTTCATGTCGTTCATCTTGCAAGCAGCGGAAATACGGGTAATCCACAGTGCGCGGAAGTTCCGCTTTTTGTGTTTTCTGCCAATGTATGCATACTGGCCGGATTTGTATACGGCCTGTTTTGCCATTTTAAAATGTTTGCTCTTGGCACCGAAATATCCTTTCGCAAGTTTCAGAACTTTCTTTCTTCTCTTGCGGGTCATAATTGCACCTTTTATACGAGCCATTCAAAGATACCTCCATTTATGGTAATCGTCGTTCTTTTTTCTCTTCCCGGCGTCTCCGGTGTTTATTTGTAGGGAATCAGCAGCTTGATGGCCTTGACGTTGGTCACGTCGGCAAAGGTGCCCTTACGCAGTTTTCTCTTGCGCTTAGTGCTCTTTTTGTTGAGAATATGGCGTTTATAAGCGTGGGCTCTTTTCACCTTGCCCTTCTTGGTGAGGTTAAAGCGTTTTTTTGCTCCGCTGTGCGTCTTAAGCTTTGGCATAATGAGTTTCCTCCCTTAATGGTATACAATAGGGTACAAAAACACGTCCCATGCAGCAGAGTCTGTGCGCTACGGCCATCTGCCTGCGCAAATTTACTGCACAGTTCCGGTTTTGTTGTACCTGTTTGTTTTAATGAACATCCTGCAAATTTACTTTACCGATTGT